>NZ_DAMBHK010000024.1:4556-10392 GCF_032060305.1 Kaistella sp.
AACCAGCGCCAAATTATCCTTAATGAAATATCCCAACCGGAAATTAAACTGCGGTTTCGAAATTTGCCCAGGATCAACGTAAGCCCAGTCTAATTCGCTCGGTCTGTCGTGCGCTGCCACATTCTCTAAAGTGAAATCGTAGCCGTTTCCTCTAAAGTGAATATCAGATTTAGTAAACGCGGCTCTGTTCCAGCCCCAGAAAACGAACATCTGTCCTTTTTTCGACATGGGCTTAATACTAAAATCGAAATCGTCAGATATTTCCTGAGTTGAATCTGTTTCCTGGGCAAAACTCAAGTTCAGTCCCAGAAAAAGGAATGCAAAAATTTTAAAGAACTTCTTCATCTTATTCTGCTTTCGCAGCTACCGGAATTGGATCCGCATAATTGGCTAAACCGTAATTTTTTGTTAATGCTTCAGGATTGTTAATATGCCATTCAAACTCATCTCGGAAATGACGGATTGCCGCGGCAACAGGCCATGCAGCCGCGTCACCCAAAGGGCAAATGGTATTTCCTTCAATTTTTCTCTGGATGTCCCACAGCAAGTCGATGTCTGCCAGAGTTCCTTCTCCGCTTTCTATTTTTTTAAGAATTTTATACATCCACGGCGTTCCTTCACGGCATGGTGTACACTGTCCGCAACTTTCGTGGGCATAGAATCTTGCCAGCGTCATGGTGTGTTCTACGATACACTGGTCTTCATCAAGTACTTCAAATCCGCCTGATCCCATCATTGTTCCGGTTGCAAATCCGCCATCCGAGAGGGATTCATAATTCATATATCTCGGCTCACCGTTAATGGTTTTCAGCAATAAATTGGCTGGAAGAATCGGCACGGAAGAACCGCCGGGAATACAGGCTTTAAGTTTCTTCCCGTTCGGGATTCCGCCGCAATATTCATCAGAATAAATGAATTCTTCTACGGTGATGGTCATGTCGATTTCGTAAACGCCAGGTTTGTTTATGTTTCCGCAGGCAGAAATCAGTTTTGTTCCGGTAGAACGTCCTACGCCAATTTTGGCATATTCGGCTCCCGTAATGTTGATGATAGGCACTACAGCTGCAATGGTCTCTACGTTGTTTACTACGGTAGGGCTTTCCCAAAGACCTTTTACTGCCGGGAATGGCGGTTTCAGGCGAGGATTGCCTCTTTTACCTTCCAGTGATTCCAGCAGTGCAGTTTCTTCACCGCAGATATATGCGCCGGCACCACGCTGAACGTAAATCTCCAGATCGTAACCGGTTCCCAAAATATTTTTTCCTAAGAATCCGTTTTTCTTTGCTTCTTCAATGGCTTCTTCCAGAATGTCGGGAATCCAGGAATATTCACCACGGATGTAAATGTATGATGTATTTGCACCCAATGCGAATGAAGAAACAATCATTCCTTCAATCAGAAGATGGGGCAGGAATTCCATTAAGTAACGGTCTTTAAAAGTTCCCGGTTCGGATTCGTCGGCATTTACGACCAGATATCTCGGGACGCCTTCGGGTTTTGCCAGGAAACTCCATTTCATTCCTGTGGGGAATCCTGCGCCGCCACGCCCTCTTAGTCCTGAAGTTTTCACTTCTTCCACAATGGCGTCGGGGGTCATTTTCAGTGCTTTTTCAACTGCTTCGTAACCGCCCTGTTTGCGGTAAACATCGAAGTAACGGATTCCTTCTATGTGCGCGTCTTTAAGTAAAAGTTTTTTACTCATTTTCTATATGCTTATTGCAATTGGCTTTTGGCTTCTTGCCTGTAATTACTTTTTTAAATTCAATAAAAACCTTACGTTTCTGAAATCAACAGCTTAGTCGAGTGCAACGGCTCCTTGTCTGCAGAGTTCCAGGATTTCGTCAACTTTTTCCACTGTTAAATTTTCGTGATAAAATTTACCCAACTGCATCATTGGCGCATAACCACAGGCACCGAGGCATTCTGCAGGTTTCAGTGTGAATAGTCCGTCAGCAGTGGTTTCGCCGTCTTTAATGTTCAGTTTGGTGCGGATATGATCGAGAATTTTTTCACTTCCTCTGGTAAGGCAAGGGCCGGTTCGGCAGACTTCCAATACATATTTCCCCACTGGTTTCATGTTGAACATGGTGTAGAACGTTGCAACTTCGTACACTTCAATCGGTTTGATACTGAGAATTTGGGCAACGTAATCCATCACAGGAACATCAAGCCAGCCGCCAAATTCTTTCTGCGCAATGTGAAGCACAGGAATGAGGGCAGATTTTTGCTTCCCTTCAGGATATCTTGCGATAATTTTATGTACCTGTTCTAAGGATTCAGGTTTAAAAGCAACAGTTTCGCTCATATTTTAAGATTTTAGATTTTAGATTTTAGATTTCAGATGAAATCGTTTTCTGAAAATCTTACCATTGATCTAATTTTTATGTTTGATTTTTAGATTAATTCAAAATTTATAACCTAAAATTAATAATTTTATTAAGCATCCAGCTCCCCGGCAATTACGTTCATGCTGCACATGGTAACAATCGCGTCGGAAATCATTCCGCCTTTGATCATTTCCGGATAAGCCTGATAGTAAATAAAGCATGGTCTTCTGAAATGCAGTCGGTAAGGAGAACGGCCACCATCACTTACGAGATAGAATCCTAATTCGCCGTTTCCACCTTCTACAGCATGATAAACTTCGCCTTTCGGCACATCAGTTTCGCCCATCACGATTTTAAAGTGATAGATAAGTGCTTCCATATTATTGTAAACATCGGCTTTTTCCGGCAGATAAAATTCCGGAACATCGGCGTGGAAAGGTCCTGCCGGCAGATTTTTATAAGCCTGTTCGATGATTTTTAAACTTTCCCACACTTCCTGCTGGCGAACCATAAAACGGTCGTAAGTATCTCCGGAAGTTCCTACAGGAATGATGAAATCGAAATCGTTGTAAGAAGAATAAGGACTTGCCACACGTACATCGTAATCTACACCCGCTGCACGTAAGTTTGGACCGGTGAAACCGTAGCTTAGTGCTCTTTCGGCAGAAATAGAGCCGGCCTTGATGGTTCTGTCCATAAAAATTCTGTTTCTTTCATTCAACGCACAGAATTCACCCCAGATTTTCGGGAATTTCTTTAACCATGTCTGAAGCATTTCATGGAACTGAGGGCTGAAATCTCTTTCGAAACCTCCGATTCTTCCCATGTTTGTGGTCATTCTGGCACCACAGATCTGCTCATACATTTCGTATATTTTTTCTCTTTCCTGGAAGAGATAGGTTAAGCCTGTAATTGCACCGGCATCCATCGCGATAACCCCGTTGCAAATCATGTGGTCGGCAATTCTGGCCAGCTCCATCATGATGACTCTCATGTAGTCTACCCGTTTCGGAACTTCGCAGCCGATGAGTTTTTCCACCGTCATGTGCCAACCCATATTATTTATTGGGGCAGAGCAGTAGTTCATCCTGTCGGTAAGGGTAGTAATCTGTGCAAAGTTTCTTCTTTCAGAAATCTTTTCAAAAGCACGGTGAATATAACCAATGGTTTGTTCTGAATGCAGAATCCTTTCACCATCCATCGTTAGAACATTCTGAAAAATACCGTGGGTTGCCGGGTGCGTTGGCCCCAGGTTTAGCGTATAGAGCTGCCCGTCGATATTTTCTTTTGCGTCGTTATGGCTGAGTATATTTGATAGCGCGTTGTCTTTCATAATTTTTCCTTTGATCTAAGGTTATCTTCCGAACATTTTGTCGTCTTTATCGGTTCTTGTGCCGTCTTCTAGGCGATACTCCTTCAGCATCGGGTGGTAGCCGATATCTTCCATATTAAGAATGACACGAAGATCAGGATGCCCTTTAAATTTAACTCCGTAGAACTCGAAAGTTTCTCTCTCCATCCAGTTAGCACCCGCATAGAGGTCGGTCATTGAATCTACTTCGGCATTTTCTTTTGGCATAAAGGCTTTCAGACGAATTCTGAAGTTGGTCATCATGTTATGAAGATGATAAATTACGCCGATTTCTTTTGCCGGATTTTCGGGATAATGAATTCCGCAGATATCTGTAAGGAAATTTATTTCTAAAGATGAATCTCTAAGATAGTGAATTACCTTTTTGATGTCTTCTTTTTTTATTTCTAAAGTAAGAAGATCATATGGTTCTGAATGCGAGATTACTGAATCCGGAAATTCTCTTGTAATTGCTTCTAAAACAAATTCGTTTGTCATTGCCAAATTAATTTATGCCGTAGGATTCCAGTAAGTTTTTATATTCAGGAAGATCTCTTCTGCGGATACTTTCGTTTTCGCAAAGTGCCTGTACCTGCATTACGCCTTCAATAATCTGTTCCGGTCTTGGCGGGCAGCCGGGAACATACACATCTACAGGAATAATTTTATCGATTCCCTGAAGCACAGAGTAAGTATCGAAAATACCACCGCTGGAGGCACATGCACCCACAGCAATCACCCATTTTGGCTCAGCCATCTGAGTATAAACCTGCTTCAGTACAGGTCCTAATTTTTTAGAAATAGTTCCGCAAACCATCAGCATATCTGCCTGTCTTGGGGAGAAGGAGTTTCTTTCCATCCCAAATCGTGAAGCGTCGTATGTCGGGTTCAGTACAGCCATAAATTCAATACCACAACATGAAGTGGCAAAAGGAAGTGGCCATAGCGAAAATTTACGTGCCATGCCTATTACACTGCTGAGTTTGGTTGCGAAAAATCCTTCGCCCTCAAAACCCTCAGGTGGTTCAGCATCCATTCTTATAATTGGTTTGTTATCTGACATTTTTGTTTTCTTTTAAGATTAATTAAAATACGAAAAATGGGGTTTATTTATCCCAGTCTAAAGCTCCGCGTTTCCATACGTAAATGAAAGCGAGGAAAAATACGGAGATGAAAGTAAGCACCGCCAAAAATCCTTCTACACCAAATTCGCGCAGATTAACTGCATATGGATAAAAAAATACAATTTCGATATCGAATAGTACAAAAAGAATTGCGGTGAGAAAGTATTTTACAGAGAAAGGAGTCCGGGCATTGCCTTCTACATCCACACCACACTCGAAGCTTTCATTTTTTTTAGTAGAACTTGCCTTCTGTCGCGGGCCTAAAAAGTGTGTTCCTAAAATACAGAGTAGTACGAATCCAAAACCAACAGCAAACTGAATGATAATGGGAAGATAGTTTTCTGGAATATTCATGCTTACATTATTTTCTCAATATGCAAATTTAATGAATAAAGATGTAAGGAAGAAATTTAACTCTAAGAATTATAATTTTATAATTAATCCCTGTTAATTTAGAATTAGTAAAAATAATTATTTCTTTCCTGAGTTTTTCATGCGCTTCAGTACGAGGAAAGCCAGATATCCAATGTATAAAAAGAGGAAACTTGCGAAAAGGATATTGATGAGGCTGTTGGTGCGCTCATCAGCAACCTGAAAAAACTGATTGTAGACAATAAAAGCAACAATAAGAAGCAGATAAACGGAAAGTTGTTTTTTCATTTTAAGGATTTTAAACAATAATTGTTACTGAATTTCCATAGAGTAGGTTCTTCTGCGCTTGTGATTTATAGGGTTGTAATCCTGCCAGAGTACCTGTACGCTTTTATTTTCTTCCAGTTCCGGGTTCGTTTCCGCAAACTTAATTCCCATCTTGCTGAATCTTAAGAATATTTCTTTGAAAATAATCGCGGTAACGCCGCGGCGCTGGTATTCCGGATGAATGCCGATGAGATAAAAATTGGCGCGGTCGTTTTTCTTGCCGGCCTGCAGAAAATGCCACCACCCGAAAGGCAGAAGTTTTCCTTTTGATTTCTGCAACGCTTTGGAATAAGACGGCATTGTAATCGCAAAAGCAACAAGCTGATGATTTTCAT
>NZ_DAMBHK010000024.1:10492-22527 GCF_032060305.1 Kaistella sp.
GCTTTGGAATAAGACGGCATTGTAATCGCAAAAGCAACAAGCTGATGATTTTCATCTTCCACGCAGATCACATAATTTTTATCAATGAAAGGGAAGTATTTCTCGCGGTAAGTTTTGATCTGCTCGTCGGAAATGGGGGTGTACGTGGAGAGCGAATTATAAGTCTGATCTAAAAGCTTGAACATGGGCTCCACCAGAGGTAAAATTTCTTTTTTGCTTTTGAAGTCAATCACATTCAGTTTGTATTTCTGTGCAATCAAAGAACTGAATTTGTTAACTTTTTCCGGCAGTACGGTTGGGAAATTCATTTCAAATTCTACCCATTCTTTTTCTTTAACCAACCCAAGTTTTTCCATGTGTTTTGGGTAGTATTCGAAATTGTAAAGGCCGATCATTGTTGCAATCTTATCAAAACCCATTGTCAGCATTCCCGATTTGTCAAGATTGGTAAATCCCATGGGGCCTTCAATTTTTTTTATGCCTCTTTCTCTGGCATAATTCACAGCAGTATCGATTAAAAGTTTAGATACTTCCAGGTCATCAATAAAATCGAGCCAACCGAAGCGTACTTTGCTGATGCCCAATTCTTTTTCTTCCTTATGGTTGATCATTACAGCGATTCTACCCACAATTTTTCCGTTTCGTTCCGCAAGAAACTGTTTGGCCTCGGAATACTTAAAAGCAGGATTTTCTGCGGGATTCCAGATGTTTTTTTCCTCGTTGATTAAAGGCGGTACATAATTTTTGTTATTTTTGTAAAGTTCCATAGGAAAAGTGATGAATTTTTTTAAATCCTGAACACTTTGTACTTCCTTTATTAATATTGCGGACATGCTGTTTTGTTTGAAAAAACAAAGATAAAGGATAAAAACAAATATAAAAACTTTGGCACGTTTTTTACTTTCAAATTACAGTTTGAACATATAATAAATAAAAAGAAAAAATGACAGGTTATTATCTAATTATTGGACTCTCGATGCTCGTAAGTTGGTTGGTTTCAGCAAGATTGAAATCTAAATTCGAGCACTATTCTCAGGTTCATTTAAGAAACGGAATGTCCGGAAAAGAAGTGGCGGAAAAAATGTTGAGAGATAACGGAATACATGATGTACAGGTAATTTCAGTACCCGGACAACTTACAGACCATTATAATCCGGTAAACAAAACAGTGAATCTTTCAGAAGGAGTTTATATGCAGCGCAACGCCGCAGCAGCCGCAGTTGCAGCACACGAGTGCGGACACGCGGTACAGCATGCTGTAGGATATTCGATGCTTCAGCTTCGTTCCAAACTCGTTCCTATTGTAAGCATCAGTTCAAACCTTATGCAGTTTGTATTAATCGCGGGTATTGTGCTGATGAGTGCAACGCAAACTATAGAAAATCCTAACGGAAATACCACGGTGCTTGCGATTGGTGTTGCTATGTTCGCTGTTACCACCCTTTTCGCTTTCGTGACTTTGCCGGTGGAATATGATGCAAGTAACAGAGCAATGAAATGGTTGAAAGACACCGGAACAGTTACTTCAGAAGAATATGTTGGGGTAAAGGATTCATTAACATGGGCGGCAAGAACTTATCTGGTTGCAGCACTCGGTTCTTTGGCACAGCTGCTGTATTGGGCATCGATGCTTATGGGCAGGAGAGATTAAGCTAGTTAAACCGGAAAGAAATATTTTGCATCTCGGACAGTTGTTCCGAGATGTTTTCTTTTATGGAAGTTTTTATTTTAGCGGTGATGATACATTTCTCATCGGACAGAAAGTCCAGAATTCTTCCGTCGAATTTACTGAGTAAAGTAAAGATTTGGTTTTGTTGACTGAAGCCGAAGCTTATTTCAATCTCAGACTCCAGCTCCTTTTTAACGATTTCTGCTTCCTCCAATGTAATTTTTGCAGACTCTTTATACGTTTTTACGAGACCGGAAACGCCAAGTTTTGTTCCGCCGTAATACCGAACCACAATAACTAACACATTCGTTATTTCGTGAGCCAAAAGTTGATTGTAAATTGGCAGGCCTGCGCTTCCGGAAGGTTCGCCGTCGTCATTAGCGCGGTAATTTTCACCTTTTATGCCAAGCCGGTAGGCATAGCAGTGATGTGTAGCTTTCGGGTGTTCTTCGCGTATTTTTTCTAAACTTTTCTTCAGTTCTGCTTCATCATCAACAGGAAAGGCAAAACCGATGAATTTGCTTCCTTTTTCTTTTAAAAGAATGTTTTCTACAGGTGATTTTATAGTATTGAAAGAAAATTCCAAGTTTAGAAGTTTTTATGAAATTCAATGATATTGTCTCTGAAATTTTTTGTTTCGAAATTTCCGTGATGAAATTCAGGTGCTTTTGTTCCGTTGGTCAACTTCAGGTTTTCATTTTTGATGATGATGGCTTCGTCCCAAATCTCCGCATCGATAAACTGTTGAAGTGTAAAACTTCCGCCTTCAACAATCACCGACTGAATTTGATTTTTATAAAGTTTTTGCATTAAATTTTCAAGAAAGTTTTCCTTTTTAATTTTGATGAATTTTATGTTACTTTCTTCTGAATCTTTCACCCCATTGAACACTAAAGTTGGCGCTTCGTTATTGTAAATATTAAAGTTTCCAGGAACTTGTAGATCAAAATCAATCAAAATTCTTACGGGATTTCTTCCTGTAATTTCCCTTGTCGTTAGCCCGGGATTATCGGTTAATGCTGTATTTGTTCCCACCAAAATTGCGTGTTCGTCGCTTCTTAACTGATGAACAAACTGTTTGGTTAAAATGTTTCCGATTTGGGTAGGTTTAAAATCTTTATCCAGAAATCCGTCTCCCGACTCTGCCCATTTCAGAATGATGAATGGTCTTTTTTTCCGGTGAAACGTAAAAAATCTTTTATTGAGTTCCTGGCATTCATTTTCTAAAACTCCGGAAATCACTTCGATTCCGGCATTTTCAATCATCTTTTTTCCTTTTCCATTCACTTTTTCATGAGAATCCAGGGTGCCGATAACCACTTTTTTAAATCCGGTTTCGGTTATTTTATTCGCACACGGCGGTGTTTTTCCGAAATGAGCGCAGGGTTCCAGCGACACATAAATCGTGGCTTCTTTTAATAATGCTTTGTTTTTTACCGAATTAACTGCGTTGATTTCTGCATGGTTTTCTCCTGCCTTTTGATGAAAACCTTCACCAATTATAAGGCCGTTATGAACAATAACGCTTCCTACCAAAGGATTGGGATAAGTGTATCCCAAAGCGTTTTTTGCCAGGTCAATGCAGCGTTTCATGTATATTTCGTCGGTCATCGCTGGATTTCAAGTTTTAATAACTAAAAACACCCAACAGTTGGCGGGTGTTTAAGTGGTTGTATTTATTTTCCGGGATTGGCCTGGGCAACTTTTATTTCCGGAATTTTATACTCGATCATTGTTGCCATCAAATGGTCGCGCTGTTTTGCCAGTGCTTTTGCGGCAGATTTCAGATCTCCGTACATTCTTTTTGCATACGACATGATCAGGAAACTTTTCTGGCCTCCGTTCTCCATATTTTTGAAACGGTAAATATTGTATTCAATATAAGAATCGCCGTTTTCGGGAGCTTCAGAAATAAAATAATCTACGATAAACTCTTTGCCGTCCGGACTTTCGGTCACGTTAACTTTGGCGAATTTATCTTTTTTCTCCCGCTGCTGCACCGATTCAACCTTTTGTCTCACCGCAAGTTCAGTTTCTATTTCTTTGTTGAAAAAAGAAAAGTCGATAAGTTGATTAAAATCCCTGAAGTTTTCATCTTTCGGGATATACTGCTCCTGAAAGAGCGTTTTGGAACGCTGTTTCGATTGAATGATATAAAATTCTGTCCCGTCGTATTCAATAGGATTGGGAAACGATAAAATACTTGTTTCAGTTTCCTGCGCATGGATCAATGTCGCGGAAGTGAAAAGCATCGCTAAGAATATTTTTTTAATCATTTTTACTGATTTTCGCCTGAAAGAATTTTGTGCAGACTCTGTTTCATGGATTCGAGCTGGGATTTTTTCTCATCGATCTTTTCGTAAGTATCCTTTAGTAAAGGATTGGTGCGTGAGGAATTGCTGAAAAAGCCGACATTGTTTTCCATCTTTACGATTTCTGCTTCCAGATCTGCAATCTGGTTTTTAATTTTCCGGGCTTTGTCTGTAAGCTGGTTTTCAGAAAGACCTTCTTCTTTCAGATCGTATTCGTGAATTTTGTTGAGTTTCAGTTTTTCTCTCAGTGTTTTGTTGAATTCGCTGTTGATGGATAATTTTTCGCGCGGTACTTTGCCTATATTATTCCAGCTTGTTTTTATGTGTTCAATTTTTTCTACACTTCCTTCTTCATCAGAAATCGCTTTCAGTTCCTCCAGAAGCTGTTTTTTATTCTTGTAGTTTTCTTTCCAGTTGTCGTTTACTGCATTGTTTTTCTCTCTGTAATTATTGAAGAATACGTTGCAGGCTTCACGGAATTCATCCCAGACTTTATTGGTCATGCTTCGCGGGACGTGGCCGATTTTCTTCCAGTCATCCTGAAGCTTTTTGAAGAGAGGCACCGCAGTTTCCCAGTCTTCAGAAAGGCTGTTGTCTTTGGCGGTCTGTATCAGTTTCAGTTTTTCCTCCAGATTGGTATGCTGCGAACTTTTCAGTCCTTTATAAAATTCGTTTTTTACCGTGTTGAAATTCCTTAAATGAAGTTTGAAATCGTTCCAATTCTGGTTGGAAACTTTTCGCGGAACACTTCCAAGCTTCAGGAATTCGCTTCTTAATTCCTCAATTTTTTTAATTGAATTTTGCCAGTAGCTGTGGTTGGGTTCTTTTTCCGGGGCAGCAAGTTTTTTTATTTCCTCGATGATTTTATTTTTCTTCTCGAGGTTGGCGTTTTGTTCCTCATCAATCTGAGCCGAAAGTTCAGATTTTCTTTCATGAATTTTATTGGAAATTTCCTTGAATTCTTCCCAGGTTTTTTCACGGAATTCTTCAGCAACCGGTTCGGCTTCTTCTTTCCAGAGTTTGTGCAGATACTGCAGTTCATTCAGTGCTTTCTGTACCGCAGGTTCGGTTTCCAGCTGTTTTGCACGCTCGATGATATGCTGGCGTTTTTCCAGATTATGGGCAAATTCCTGCTCCATATATTCTTTATTCATATCCAACATCTGATAGAATTGGTTCAGATGATGAAAATAATTGTTGTTGAGCAGTTTGAACTCGGATTTAGCGACCTGCCCGGCATTTTTCCAGGCTTCTTTTATTTCGCGGATGGCTTTAAAGAGGTTGGTTCCGGCTTCGGTATTGGAATACAGATTTTTAAGTTTTTCAATAATCTGCTGTCTTCTTTCCAGGTTTTTTGTGTGTTGTTCTTCCTGTTTTTTGCTGTACTCATTGTTTTTCTCTCGGAAAATAGTAATGAGGCCGGCAAGTCTGGAAAGATCTGGGTGCTGGAAGTGGAAATCTTCCGCCGCATTTCCTGCCGCGATGAACTCGCTTTTCTGATCTTCTGTTTCGTCGTGAATATAGTGATTTGCCTGTTCTTTCAAATGATTGAAAGTTCTGAAATGTACACCAGCATCTTCTTTATTGATGATGGCTTCCATTTCTTTAAGGATTTCGGGTAACGTTA
Organism: Kaistella sp.; assembly: GCF_032060305.1. Lineage (NCBI taxonomy): Bacteria > Pseudomonadati > Bacteroidota > Flavobacteriia > Flavobacteriales > Weeksellaceae > Kaistella > Kaistella sp. The sequence continues at coordinate 16,101 of NZ_DAMBHK010000024.1, forward strand.
AATGTGCAACAGATTCCAAAACTTCTTCATGATGATCTTCATGGGGTTCGCCTTCATCAGCTTTTTCAGGATCGATTTCTGAGAGTACTTTTTCGTCAGGTGCTGTTTCTGCAGATTTCTGTGTGTCTACATCGGCCTGGTGTTCCGGTTTTTCCTGTAAACCTTCTTCTGTCGAATTTTCTGAAGTTTTACTCGCAGGTTGTTCAGGCGATTGCTCTACAGGAGTTTCTGCCAGGGCATCTGTGTTTACTTCTGTTGTGTTTTCGGAACCGTTTTCCTGGGAAACCTCTTCATGAAGTGGTTTTTTTTCATTGTTGTCAGAGACTGAATCTTCTGTGATCATAGCAAACTTGTTATTAGAATTGTGCGGCAAAACTTTATTACCGGAATTTTGACGTTAAACAGAGCACTAATTTAACTTATTTTTTTTAAAAGTTCCAAATTTCCCAGTTTTTTTCTGCCTGCTGTTCAAGCATATAGAAACCGTTCACTGTTTTGGCTCCTTTTTCAGAAGATTTTTTAATAAAACTGGTGTAATTTGGATTGTAAATCAGGTCGATAACAAGGTGCTGATCGGTGATTCCATTGAAAGCAAAATCCAGGCAGTCATCCACATTCGGAAAGGTACCCACCGGAGTGCACTGGATGATAAGACGGTTTTTAGAAACCATTTCTTCCGTTACATTTGCGAAATTTAAGTCCCCGTTTCGCGAAACAGTTTGATAAGGAATGTTATTTTTTTCAAGAACATACTGTACCGCTTTTGCTGCGCCGCCATTGCCTAAAACCAGCGCCGCATCCTGAAAATCTTTACGGTGAAGCAAAAGTGTTTTTTCGAATCCGAAAACATCGGTATTAAATCCTTTTTTTATCTGATCTTTAATCAGGATGCAGTTTACCGCGCCTGTTTTTTCTGCCTCATCACTGAGTTCGTCCAGGTAGGGAACTATTTTTTCTTTGAAAGGGATCGTAACATTCAGTCCAACCAGGTTTTGGGTTTTAAATAAAGTTTCGATTTCCGACAGATCCTGCAGATCATATACATCGTAAAAATGATTTTTCAGCATCAGCCGCTGAAATTTATCTTCGAAATATTTCTTGGAAAAAGAGTAGGAAATGTTCCGCCCAATGATTCCAAACTTTTTTTGCTCTTCCATGCTTCAAAAATAATCAATGCACTTTGAAGAATTGCTATTTCAGGAATAATTTTATTTATGAGTTATATCTGTTTTTTTTAAATTCACTGTTGTCTCTTCTTCAACTATTTAAGTATTTCTAAGAATAAAATCTAAACATTCTGCCGGAGGTAAAACCGCGATGCAAAAAGGCATGAAGAGTATTCCTGCCCTCTGATGGAAATCAGATTTCCTCTAAGTGTTTATAATCCGTCACCGTCCAGAAGGTTTCCTAAACCGCCGAGGATGCTGCCCTGTTCCCCTTTTTTCGTGGTGCCGAACTGCAGGATTCTGCTGGCAAGTCTTGCGATTGGAAGGGTTTGAATCCACACTTTTCCTGGACCGCGAAGCTGTGCAAAGAAAAGACCTTCGCCTCCGAAAATCGAGTTTTTTATTCCTCCTATAAACTGAATGTCATACTGCACTTCTTTGGTGAATGCCACGATACAGCCGGTATCGATTTTTAAGATTTCTCCGGGCTGCAGTTCTTTTTCAATGACATGTCCGCCGCTGTGAACAAAAGTCATCCCGTCGCCTTCCAGCTTTTGCATGATGAATCCTTCACCACCGAAAAGGCCGGTCCCGAGTTTTTTCTGAAGTTCAATTCCTACAGAAACGCCTTTTGCGGCACACAGGAAGCTGTCTTTCTGGCAAATTACTTTACCGCCAAGTTCGGAAAGATCCAGCGGAATGATTTTACCAGAATACGGTGCCGCAAAATTAACCTGTCTTTTCTGTGATGATGTATTGGTAAAAACCGTCATGAAAAGGTTTTCTCCGGTAAGCATTCTTTTTCCGGCAGAAAACAGCTTGCCCATCAATCCTTTTTCTGTCCCGTCACCAAAGAGTGTTTCCATGGTAATTCCTTCGGTCATCATCATAAAACTTCCGGGTTCGGAGATTACGCTTTCATTGGGATCCAGTTCTATTTCTACACACTGCATTTCTTCGCCGTGAATTTTGTAGTCGATTTCGTGGTTGTTCATTTTTATCGTTATTTTTCTTTATTAGTATTAAAGGGTGCATAAATGTTACTGTGAGCAGTGATCAACCTATAAAAAAAGCCGGAAAAATCTTCCGGCATTTAGTTTTGAATGGAGTTCTGAAAATTACTCTACAATAAATTTTGCAGTGCTGTTTCCTGCTTTCAGGATGTAAACGCCTTTCGGTAAGTTTTTCAAAGTGATTTTAGCTGAATTTTTAAAAGGCTGGGAAACAGTCTGAACCAATTTTCCGGTGAAATCAAAAATTTGTGCGGTTTTAATTTCAGACAGGTTTTTACCGCTTACATTTAATTCACCGTTCTTCACAGGGTTTGGGTAGATGCTGATCGCATTTTTACTTGCAGAACTTTCGTTTACACCGGCAGAGGGTGCATAACAGGTCCAACTCATGTCATCAATTGCCACTCTGTTTGTGGTGCTTGAGTTCTGAAGTGTAATTTCTACAGGGCCGGCTACGTTAATATCTGTTACTGTTGTGGTGGTAACTGTAGAACTGTATGGAACTGTTTTACCTGTATCTGTACCGTTAACAAAGATTTTTAAAGTTCCTGCTGAGCCGGAAAATTTAAGTTGAGTTGTTACTTTTAGGTTACCGATTCCGTTTGGAACTGAAAGTGCTGTAACAAAACCGTCTCTAATAGTGATGGCTCTTCCGTTAATGGTTTGGTCGGTTCTGGAGTCTTCAGATGTCCATGAAATTCCGTTGCTCGTCCAGTTATAAGTAGAGTAATTGGAAGAACTTGGTGGGATGGTTTCGAAGTTTTCGTCACCGCAGTTTGCGCTTAGTGCTGTAGTGGTAGCAGTAACCGTATTACTTTGAGGCGAAACATTTCCTGCGGCATCTTTAGCTATAATATAAATAGAATAAGTGGTTAACGGATTTAAGTTAGCAATGTTCGTGGAAGTTGAACTTGTAGATCCCATAAGCTCACCGTTTACATAAATATCATAAGATGTTACTCCTACATTGTCCGTAGCGGCTGTCCACTGTACTGCGATATTATTTGATCCGACTGAACTCACGGTTAAATTTAGCGGAGCTGTTGGCGCCTGTGTATCAGTCAACGTTGTACCGGTGGCGGTATTGCTTTGCGCTGATGCATTGTTTGCTGCATCTACTGCGATCACATAGAAGTTGTACGTTGTTCCCTGGGCAAGTCCGGAAACTGTAGCTGTAGTTACATTCGAGTTGCTGTGGAAGCTTCCGTTTACAAAGATTTTATAATATGAAACACCTACATTGTCTGTTGAAGCAGTCCAGCTTAGATTGGCTGAAGCGGTGGTTGTGGAAACTACTGCTAAATTTGTAGGAGCAGAAGGTGCCTGAGTATCCAAAGTCTGGCTTCCCCAAATCAGCTGAACCCATTCCGGGTGGTCAATAAACGGATTTCTGTTTTTTTGGAAAATATAAGAAGCGTTGTTCCGCTCGATTTCTGTCGGTGAAACAGGATCCTGAGTAGACCATGCAAGCAGTACATCTCTTTCCCACGCCTGTAAACCAGGGTATGCGGAACCGCCCAGCATGTTTCCGGTAGAGAAAGATGACAGCCTGCTCTCATATCTTGTCACGAAATAAAAAATCATTCGGGCGATATCACCTTTAAATTCATCAATAGGCTCAGCAACGGTTCCTCCGTATCCCGGTGAACTGCTGGGTCCTACTTTGGTCCCATTTTTCGACGTGAAAGAAGGGCTGTTAACAGCACCGAAAGGGTAGTTGCTTCGCATTCCATTCACTTTTCCGTCGGTTGGCCGTACGAAATGGATATCGCCGCGCATAGGTGCCTGCTGGTTGAAGAAACTTTGGGGAACTACATGTTCGCGGTTGTAGCAGTCGCCTTCCACACTGTAGTTGCCGCATTTTTTAATTCCGTGTCTGTACGTATAAGGATCCGTTCCGGATGGATTCTCTGAATACATATCGAGCACGGTTCCGTCGTTTTCATAAAAGTGGTCGGAATCTGTTGTTGGATATCCGTTGTACAGACCGTCGTACCCGTTGTCTTTATGTCCGGCCGTAATAATCGCGCTGAGTTTTGTTTTCAGTGCGGCGCCGGTTAAGCCTTCGGTGCCATTGTAATATCCTGCAGGTGCCTGAGCGAGAGCAAGAGAAAACATGAAGCCAAGTAAAAGAGTGGTGAATTTTTTCATGTAAATTAAAATAAAATTGGGAGGGTAAAGTTATAAAAAAATCAAATCAGAAGAATAGATTGTTATCCACACTATTTTATCCGATTAAATAAGGATTTTTAAAAGAATTTGCTTTATGAATGAACAAAATAAAAAACCGGCAAATGCTGCCGGTTTGTAATTATTGTGATTTTTATCTGAATTTATTCTACAATAAACTTCAAAGTCTGGTCTGCAGTTTTCAGGAAATAAACACCCTTTGATGTGCTTTTTAAAATAATTTTATTTGAATTCTTAAAAGGTTCTCTGATGGTTTGCACCACTTGTCCCGACATTGAAATAATCTGAACAGAAGAAATCTTCGCCAAATGGTCTCCGCTTACGGTAAGTGCGCCGTTGCGAACAGGGTTCTGGGAGATTTTCAATGTGTCTTTTTTCGCCGTATTTTCATCGGTACCCAGGGTTGAGGTCCAGATCATGGCAACATATTCCGGATGGTCGATATAAGGATTTCTGTTTTTCTGATATACATAGGCGTAGTTATTTCTTGCAATTTCTTTTGGCGAAACAGGGTCATTTTGGTGCCACAACATCAGCAGATTGATATACCACTGGTCGAAGCCACGGTTTTTGCTGCCGTCCTGTGGATTGTTTACATCACTATAATTAAAGGTCTGGAGATCGTCTTCATATCGCGTAATGAAATAAAGTAAACTTCTGGCAACATCGCCTTTAAATTCATCAATCGGTTCAAATACGATTCCTAAAAAACCAGGGAAACTGCTTACGCCAAGTTTGGATCCGCTGGTTGAAGTCCAGGATGCAGTTCCTACGGTGCCGAAAGGATAATTATTTCTTTTACCATTCACCACGTTATCTGTCGGCATCACATGATGGTAGTCGTTCCTCATCGGAGAGGCGGAGTTGAAAAATCCTTGTGGAAACAGGTGTTCGCGGTTATAGCAACCCCCTTCGCTTCCAGGGGTAGTGCCACCGCACTGGTCGGTTACGGGAGTGTAACTGTAAGCATCCGGTCCCGCAGGTTTTTCTGAGTAAATATCGAGAATGGTATTGTCGTTTTCGTAAAATTTGTCGAGGTCGCCAACTTTATAAGCGTCCCACAGTCCTCCGTAGCCTTTGTCCTGATGACCGTTAGTTACAATTTCCTTGAGTTTGGTTTTCAGAGAATATCCGGTTAATCCCGTGGCAGCATCGTAATATCCGGCAGGAATTTGCGCATGTCCGAAGCTTACGGCGAAAAGCGTTACAACTAAACTTATAAAATTTTTCATGTATCGAATTAATTTAAGAAGGCAAAGGTAGAAAAAATAATAACGCTAACGCCTTATCAGGCAGTAAAATAAGACTTGTTAATCTTTGAAAAGAACCAGGAAACCATGAAGCCGAAAACCGCTGCTGTAGCACCTACAATAAGATAGTTAACTAACCGGATGCGTACCGGAAAAGCAAGTTCGGTTCCCGCACCGGCTTTGAAGAAACCTGTGCTGATCTGGAAATAACTGATGGCAGTTCCTAAAACCAATCCGCTCATAATACCGAAGAATACGATCAACAGACCGGTGTAGAAATAAATATTGCGCAAGGATTTTAAATTCATACCCAAGGAAATCAGCGATTTTGCCTGCTCTTTTTTATCAAGCTGAAGAATAATAATCGCGCCTGCCAGATTAAAGGTTGTGATAAAAATCACCAGACTGAAGATGAGGTAAATAAAGAGTTTCTCCGTATTAATCATTTTCCAGAAAGCTGCATTTTCCTCAGATTTGGTTGTTACAATATATTTTCTGCCCAGTTTTTCCTTCAGTTGATCTTTTACTGCATCCGTCAACTCAGGGTTTTTGAGTTTAATTACGATTTTATATGCCGATTTTTTTGGCAGATCAAGCAGTTCTCTCGTCAGTTCAATGGGGGAGATAATGGTATTGTCGAGCTGGTCGTTACCGGGAAAAACTCCGGAAACGAAAATCTCTCTTTTGTTGAAGATATCTTCTTCTTTGCTTATGATTCCGGTGCCGGATTTGGGCATCATCAGACTGGCAAAATCCGAACTTTCGCCTATGGGAATGGCGAGGCGGTTATCGAGTTTATTTTCCAGCA
>NZ_DAMBHK010000024.1:22627-31609 GCF_032060305.1 Kaistella sp.
TCCGAACTTTCGCCTATGGGAATGGCGAGGCGGTTATCGAGTTTATTTTCCAGCAGAACCTCATTTGAGTATTTAAAACTCGGATAAGTCCCGTAGAAAATATTTTTATCGATGGGATTTACGAAAATATAGGCCGAATCTACGCCGCGCAGGTTTGCGATATCCCCGTTTTCGCGGAAGTTGATGTAAACGCGCTCTTCAATCACTTTCGAAAAGTGTGCGATTTCCTTATTTTCACTCAGGATTTTTGTGGCTTTGTCGATCTCAGGGAGGGTTTTTCCCTCATTACTTTTCACCGTAATATCCGCATGAAGATTCGCAATAAGATCCCTGTTAAGATCCTCGAGTCCTGAAAATACGGAGATAATAATGAACATTGCCGTTACCGCAACCATCATAGCCAAGGCAGCCAGCCAGGTAATGAATGTTACCGCTGTGCTTCCTTTTTTGGCCAGAAGATACCGTGTCGCTATGTAAAGGGGAGTGTTTCGCAAGGAAAAGGATTTAGCTGAATTTTACTTAGAGTACCGGGTTGTCGCCTTCACCTTTCAATTCGCGCTCAATTCGTTCCACATCATCCAGTGTGGTATCCAGATAAAAATTGATTTCAGGAATAATTCTTACCTGTTTCCCCATTTTCTGCCCCATGAAATTTCTGTACTGTGCTTTGTTTTCGTTAATTTCCTTCATAATCTGAGTGCGGAATTCCTGCGGGAATATGCTCAGATAGATTTTAGCGATGCTTAAATCTGCCGTTACCTTCACATCCGAAACGGTTACCAAAAAAGTCTGCTTGCTTTCCTTGGCCTGTTTGCGGAAGTATTCAGCGAAATCCTCCTGTATAATCTGGGCTACTTTTCTTTGTCTGTTACTTTCGTTCATGCCGCAAATTTACTATTTTTGTTTGAAATAAAATGGAAGAGCGAATCTCGAAATCTGAAGAATCAAAGCTGCCCCCTCAAACAAGAATATTATGAAAATTGAACACCTCGGTATTGCCGTAAAATCTTTAGAAACCTCCGATAATCTATTTGCCCGGCTTTTAGGAAAAGGATTTTATAAGCAGGAATCGGTGGAGCGCGAAGGGGTTACCACCTCTTTCTACGAAGTTGGCGAAAGTAAAATTGAACTTCTGGAAGCCACCGATCCAGAAAGTCCCATTGCCAAATTTCTTGATAAAAAAGGGGAAGGAATTCACCACATCGCTTTTGGTGTAGAAAATATTTATACCGAAATCGAAAGATTAAAGGATGAAGGATTCATTTTTATTTCTGAAGAGCCCAAAGACGGAGCCGACAATAAACTGGTGGTTTTTCTTCATCCGAAGTCGACGAACGGTGTTTTGGTAGAATTATGTCAGGAAAAGCCTTAAAAACTTTTAGAATTTCAAAAAAATATTTACATTTGCACACTCGCAAAACAGAGGGTTTTGATCCTTTTGTTTTCTGGCCTTGTAACTCAGCTGGTTAGAGTAGCTGACTCATAATCAGCAAGTCCTTGGTTCGAGCCCAAGCTGGGCCACTCTAAAAATCAGACACTTACGAAATTTTGTAAGTGTCTTTTTTTATTTTTGACGAACATTTGACGAACATTTTAAATTTATTTTATTGCTATATTAGTGCTGTTATTTTGTATAGAAACTAAATGGATAGTATATATCTTGTCGCTTATACCACGATACTAATTTTCACAATACTCATTCCGAGCTTTCTTCTTGGCCGGATCTGGTTCGCTGTAAGCCCATTTGCCATCAATTATTATCGTTCAGAGAAAGCCAGTTGGTATAACAGTTGGAACACAGACCGTTTTTTAATAGTGGTGTCGGGATTGGCCATATCCGTTGTACTTTCATTTTTCTGGGGCGTAAAGATACTCATGCAGATACAGGAGATGGAGCCGGACTTTGTTGAAGTCTTTTTCTATATCGTTATACAGATCATTATTTTGGTATTGCTTGAGGCAAAAATGGATCACCCCGGAAAACCTCTGAAAGCGTTTCGAGAATTTCAAAGGAAGAGATATGACGAACGATTTGTTTTCTTGGAGAAGCAAAATGCTGCCGATACGGTTACCCATCATGCTGCCGAATTGAAAAAAGAAATTCAGCATACTAAGGAAAGCCTAGCAGGAGAGATACAGATTCATAAGGATATCAGCACCGAGATTCATTTATTGGCTGACGAAAATAACCGATTGCTGAAAACCTCGGACTTTCCATTTGAGTTAAGGAACACGACAAATTTGAATATATCTAACCTTATGACGGAGTATTTTATAAGTGAGGAATCTAGACAGCCGCTAGAGGATTTTCTGCTAAGAAAAAGAAAGAATGGCAAGATTGTTTTTACAAAAATTGCACGAAACGGCGTGAGTATTCAACCTATCCTTGACTTCTTCTCCCGATATACCGACCTGATTGAAAAATGCAAGGCAGAAAAATATTCTCAGGCGGAGACTGCCAAAATCATAAACGAAACAGCTTCCGCCCTGACACGGAAGGGAGAACTAGAAAACCAGCCCATAAATTCTAAAAATTTGTCGAAATATCTTTCTTGATGTCTTTTTTAGTAAAAAATATGGGTATTTTCAATTTGTCAGATAAATATTTTAGATTAATCATTTTATTGTAAATCAATTATTTAAATGCGATTTTTTATCGTTTTTAAAATTAAATTTCATAATATATTATAAAACAAAACCTCCTGCGAAATGCACATTTCTTTAGGTTGTTTTATTTTACAAAAAACTTTTTAAGTCGCTTTTAGGCGGCTTTTTCTTTGGGAAATATCTTGGCCTCAACAAAATTCAACGAAATGAAAGACCAAGAAAGACTAGCTGCGCTAGAACGCCAAATGTCCACCTTGGTAAACTCGCAAAAAGAGTTTACCTCCAAGGCGCTACAGATGCTCGCCCTCGGAACAAAGAACATCTATTCTAAGGAAGAGGCCGCGCTGTTCCTCAACCTGGATCCGGACTATCTCTACCAACTCAAACACCACGGCAAATTGAAGGCCTACAAAAAGAAGGGGCAAAAGAAAATCTACTTTCGCAAAGAGGACCTCGAAGCTTATCTTCTGGGGGATAATGTGGAGGAAATACAAAATGATGACTATGACGCATTCGAGCAGGAAATTCTGGAGCGATGGAAGAAATAACCAACAAGCCGGCTGAAGAGCAAAAAATCCCAGTACTTTACCAAACCGCTTCCGAGACCACTACCATTTTCGATATGGTGATGAAGTATCTTGAAAGCAAGTATGACCTTCGCTTTAACGCCATCGCCCTGGAGATAGAAATATCGCTCAAGGGAAAGGATGACTGGACAGAGCTAAACATCAACTCCCTGCTGATAGAACTCGTACAGGCCGGGATGCAGATCACCATGCAGAAGTTGGAGATCCTCGTACGGAGCCACCTGATAAAGAGATACAACCCGATAGCGGAATACTTTAAAAAACTCGCGGGCTGGGACGGCGAAGACCATATCCGGAAGCTGGCGGGATTTGTTCGGACCAACGACAGCGAAGCGTTCCGCTACCATCTCGAGAAGTGGCTGACCCGCGCCGTGCTTTGCGCATTGAAGAAAGACTATGTCAACAAGCAGTGCCTCGTGCTGGCAAGCTCCAAACAGAACACGGGCAAAACCACCTTCCTGCGGTTCCTCATTCCCGACGGGCTTAGGGGTTATTATTCCGAAAATGTCACGGTGGACAAGGACGGCATCATTGCTATCTGCAAAAATTTTATCCTCAACGCCGACGAGCTGGCCGTCCTGTCCAAATCGGATGTCAACACTCTGAAATCCTTCATCTCGATGGGCGGCGCAAAAGTAAGGGTGCCTTACGGACGGAAGCCGGAGAACATGGATAGGATATGTTCCTTTGTTGCCTCCACCAACAGAACAGATTTCCTTACCGACGAGACAGGAAGCGTAAGGTGGCTGGTTTTCGAAGTTTTAAGCATTGACTTCAATTATTCCAAGGAAATAGATATCGACCAAGTATGGGCGCAGGCGTACCACAATGCTTTTGAAAGAAAAAATTACCAACCGGAAATGACGCTCTCGGACATAGAGGTCAACGAGCTGAGGAACGAGCAGTTTTCCCAGCTTTCACTTGAGCAGGAAATCGTTTCCGCACACTTCGAGAAATCGAAGGACATCAAGGACTTTCTTACGGCGACGGACATCGTTGTGGCAATGAACAACGCCCTGAATTTAAGATTGAACAACATCAAGGTCGGAAAGGCGCTCACCAGGCTCAAGTATGAAAGAATCAAGCATCCGAAACTCCAGGTTTACGGCTACCTGATCCGAAGAAAGATTGACTGAAGAAAATTCTAAACCAAACTGGCAACACACCTACCTACTTACCTAAGTGGACTTACATAACTCATTTTCAAATTTTTATCAAGGTAATAAAATAGCTAAGACTTTACCTAAACTACCATAGTTGAAGAAGGGATCCAATTTACAGGTAACAACAAGGTAAGTCATAAAATAATATAACCAACTGATATCCAATGTTTAGGTAGGCAGGTATGGAAAAACGGTATAAACATAACTGGATATAAAAAAAATAAACTTTAAAAAACACAAAAAATGAACTGCAAACAAGCGAACGAGAATATCAGCATCAAAGAAGTAATGGAAAGTTTTTCTCTATTCCCAAGCAAAGAACATCCGAAAACAGCCTATTATTATGCTATCAATCGACAAGAACGAACGCCAAGTTTATTAGTGAATTATGTGAAAAATATTGCCTTTGATTTTGGCACTGGAAAACAATACGATGTCGTGTCGATAGTTCAGGAGCTCAAACAATGCACTGTATCCGATGCTCTTGAATATCTTTCTCGTTTCGATTTTTCTTATAAAAAGCCGAGTGTGACGGAAGCAATTACTGCTGAAAATACAAATCAAATTCTCGAAGTAAAGGAAGTTATTCACCCGGCATTGTTAGACTATTTGAAATCAAGAAAACTCGAGTCACAAAAATCGGCATTGAGCGAAGTCCACTACCGGATTAACGACAAGAGATATTTTGGGCTCGGTTTTAAAAACGATTCGGGAGGCTACGAAATCCGCAGCAGTTTTTCCAAAATCTGTCTTGGAAAAAAGGATATCACCACGATAAAAAATAATTCTGAAAACCTCAAGGTTTTCGAGGGATTTACCGACTACCTCTCCCTTAAAATTTTAGAACCGGAAAAGACACCTTCCGACTATCTAATTCTGAACTCTGTCGCCATGGTTCACAAGGCATCAGGGCTTTTTGGAAATTATAAATCTGTCGAAATGTACTTGGATAACGACCGCGCCGGCGAACAGTGCAGGGATTCAATTTTGAAAATATTCCCGGAGGCAGATGACCGGTCGAATGAATATTTCCCTCATCAAGATCTGAATGATTTCCTGATATCACAGGAAGAAAAGACACTTGAAAATAAGCTTGAAAAAAATCAAACAGCCATACACGAGTCCGAGGAAAACCGGAATATTTACAGGAGAAAAAGATGAAGATTCATACAAGCCGGGCTGCGCAAAATAAGCACAGGTGGAATACTCTAAAAAAGCTGGGTAAAAACTTGCCATGTATTTAGTGCAAAAAGTACCCAATGTTTACAACAAGCGTATGCTTGCCGTAAAAATCGGGCTTTTTGGTTTCCTCCTATCGTCGGAAACGCAGTCTGGAACTACGATTCAAGCCCATAGTTTAAAATTATAAAAAAATTAAACACCACATAAACACAATATGAAAAATGACTTTTTAAAACAGTTTGTAAGACAGATTTCCGAGCAGCAAATTGCAAAGGTTGCAGAAGAAAAAAGAAGGAACCGCTTTCGCGAAATCGGTAGAGAGGGAGGTTTGAAAAAGAAGACGGCGAACCACTTTTCAAAGGTAGTCTCAGTTCGTTTTACCGAAAAGGAGTTTGAGAAAATTCAAAAGGAGGCTGACTTCTACAAACTCAAAATATCAAAATATTTAAGACTGGTTTCAACCGAAAAAGAACTCAAAATAAACGAGTTTCAAACCGACGCGGTTCTGTTGAATTACGGCAACAATTTTATAAGGATATCCAATCTGCTCCGGAACAGAGAATGGAATGAGTTTGAAAACAAGAAAGAGATCCTTGAGGAAATTCAAACCACAACGAGGTTGATCCGGGAATACCTCTACCAACAAATCATCAAGCATGAACAATTCGGCAACGACGAGGAGGATCAGTAAGATCGCGATTGAATACAATGGCAATGACAAAGGCACGGCGGAATGTATTTATTCCAACAACCTGCTTTCAACAATGCCGGAGGAACAGTTTGCGGAAATGAAGTTTATTGCCGAGAGAAATCCCAATGTCAAGAAATGGGCTTTGACGGGTTACATTTCTCCACTAAAGGAAGTCGGCGACAGTATGACGAACGAAGAGTTGAAGGAACTGGCTTTAAAATCATTGAAGGATGTGGGACTTACGGAAAATAACCAGGTCGTCCTGGATGTCCACAATTCCACGAAGCAGAAACATATCCACTTCATCGTGAACCGCATAGATGTTTATGGTAAATGCACGGTAAAATCTGCCAATATCGGAAAGCGCTTCGGTGAATCAGTGAGAAATGTTTGCAAAGAGATGAACCTAAAAACAGATGTGGAAATAGGGAAAGAGAAAAAGCAGCAGATGCTGAAAGTTCTGCAAAACTGTCTGAAGGTCTCAAGAAATTTTGACGACTTGGTGGATTATATGCGGAGATGTGGTTACAGAGTGACGCTCTCGCAGAATGTGAAGGACGGTATTTCGGGGATGCGGATTGTTAGATTAAAGGACATAAACGACCAAACCCAGAGGCAGTACCATCCCGGTTACAAACTTTCGGAGATCACCAGCAAACTGAAGATTAAGGACATCAAAGAAATCCTAAACCGGAATGCGGAAAACCACCATTCGGCGATTTTCAGTCAGAGTAATCCGCAAACGAACGAAATAAAACATCCGGAAAAATCAGCCCTCAAGGAGATTGAGAATGCTGTGAAGGAACTGCTCAAACCGAGCTACGCACAGGCGGCAGACGATGAATTGCTGAGGAAAAGAAAAAGAAGGCGATAAGTTTAAAAAAACATCAATAAAAAAAGAAAATGAACAACAACGAATTTAACAACCAAGAGAATACAGAAAATTATTCTTCACAAGATGCAGGCATCGAACTTTTGCACCGCGTCATAGAAAGCAATAAGGCGGTAGAAATTTCGGGGAAGGCGATTTTCCACATGTACTGCGACATCAAGGAGGATGTTAAGAAAATCCAAGCACTGGCAAATGAAGAAAATCTCAAACGGCAGGAATTGCTTAAATCCATCCCCAACAATATTATCGCAGAATTATCTCCGGACGGTGTAAAGCATCTGGAAAAATTCCATCAGAAATCAGATAATGTTAAATATTGGTTTTTCGGAATCCTGGCTCTATTGCTGGTTGCATTTTTTATTTTAACAGCAACTGTTTATCTAGGAAAAACTTGGTACCGCGAAAGCATCCGCACCAAGACCGAGGTTCGAGAGGAAATCCTCAAGGAGATCAAGAATGAAAACAAGGCCATCTATGAAACCGAGCAGGTGAAGCAACTAGAATACAACACTAAGCTGATGAAAAAATGGATGCAGAAAAACCCAAAGGATGCAGAAAAGTTTTTGAAGTTTAAAGAGGGGTATGAGAGTAGGTAAACCAAGTGTTGTTTGTCCAGTTTTTTAATAAAAAACTGGACAAATAATTTTAAAAACGGTTTATACAATTGGTTTTGTTTCTTCAGGTCATGTTTTTTATTCAAATGCTGATGTATATAGAAATAATACATATGTGGGAACTGTTGATAAATCTACAGTTGGTGGTAATATTGATGCAAGTTTTATTTTATTACATGATTACCCTAATAATTACACGACTAATTTAATTGGTGGAGTTAACAATTTATCTACATTGACTAGTCTACCTGGTGTTGGGACAACAATTAATATTCGTGGAGCATATACACAAGCTTCTGGTAAAATTTTAGATACTAATGTTATTATAGAAAACGAAGATGGCACTACTCTATATAATTTAACATCTGCGACATATCCTGCTATAAAAGGTGATAGTGGTGGTATAATATATTCATATGTGAGCGCATCCAACACAAGATATACAGTAGGAGTTCATGTTGGGTTAAAAAATTCAGTTACATATTATTGTAAAGCTAATAATGTTCTATCAGCTCTTGGGCTATCTCGCTATTAAAAAAAAATTATGAAGATAAATATGCTAATTTTCACACTGCTTTTTAGCTGTAATTGTATTAACAATAAAATACAACCCTCAAAACATGAAAAAGCTGTAATGGATTCAAATATTTTACCAGTAAATACTGTTGAAAAATCAAATTGTCAAGAATATTGTTTAAAATTAACTACAACAAAATTTGAAAAAAATTATTTTTTAAATAATGCTATACTTAGTTACAATATAATAAATAACTCAAATTTCACAATAGTCAGCGGAGATGATTATCTAATAGAGCAGAAAATAAACAAATCATGGAAAAACATAAATTTAGATGCTTTTTTCAATAGTATTGGCTATATCATTAAACCTAATGAGGTCAAAAATTTACAAATGAAAACGCGGTATATTAAAAAGTTAAAACCAGGTTATTACAGAATTAAGAAAGAAATATTAATACTTCCATCGAAGCGCACCACCTTGTTAATTCAAGAATTTGAAATACAAAAATAAAAACTGCAGGTAATAACTAAGCTTTCGTTTTGTCTGCAAGACAAGAAATGAAAGCCCGTTGAACGGAAGCTCCGGTGGCTTTTCAGCAGTATGATGGTCCTCTTATGGGGATGTCGTTTTTAGAATTTAGAGGTGCAAAGCAGTTTTTTCGGAAGGACTGCTTTTTTTGTGGCGTTGGGTAGCCTTTGGAAGTGGCTTTCTGCGTTTTTTCTTCGC
>NZ_DAMBHK010000025.1:0-17194 GCF_032060305.1 Kaistella sp.
GCCAATCACAGGAACTCCCTGCGAGGTTCCGCTTCCTAAAAATTTCAACTTCATTTTTTGGTGAGGGTATTTTAGTGGTAAAAATACTAAAATCCGCGTTTATCCTTTTAACAAATTACTGAAAGTTGAGAAGCGGTAACGGGTCAGACAGACTTATTTCAGATCATTTTTTTTGCTGCAACTGATCAGCAAGGATTTCCGGAAACTGCTTTAATCATAAAGGCCCAGAGATTCGAACCGCAGCCTGAACTGATGGCATCCGGGGCAATAGTTTCCTTGGGTGGGCAAAAGGGTTTCCCATGCCTGCAAATGCGTGCAGGTACAGGACTGGTCATGCAATCTGGGATCGGTGTAGGGAACCAATTGAGGATTTGGGGATTTTGCTAAAATATCCAGCTCCACGATATCCGCGGTCATCATACTGATTGCGGGTACGGTTCGTGAATGCTCAAAATCTGCCATGCCTGCACCGAATTTAAGTTCTTTGGTTTGGTAACCACATTTGCATATTCCTTTGATTATTTCGCCCATGATAGATGAATAAAGTTAAATTTAAAGATAGGTATTTTTTTGGAAAGCAATTGCAGGCTTTCGTGTTCCGTTACGGTAAATAAAAACTGTTATTAAATATTTCATGTCCGCATATTGATCCATGTGAAAAACGCAGCCATGCACCAGATAACATTGGTAAGAAGAAAGGCCTGGTCTCACTTAAACACCAGAGGAACACAACTTTTTTCTGATGGCGATATGATTAAAGCGCAAATAAGCAGTACGGTGGATCGGTATATTTTTGTGTTTGCTTACCTCTTCCATAGGTGTTGCGTTAACGTGAGGAATGCAAAAGAACTTTATTTATTTGCTGCAAAACGATTGCAAAGACGTTACACGCAGGAAAGAAAGGGGCGAATTATAAAATCCAATCCTCAACTTTCTTATTCACACACTTTACGGGATAACGTCTTTTAAGGTGCATTGGCAGGTAAGAGACTTTCTTTTATTTTCATTTATTTTTTCGGTGGTGTTTCATGAACTCCTCATGAACTATCCATGAAGTATCCATGAAGCATCTATGGAGCATCCCAGAATGCACTATCTCTGATGCCGGTTAGTGCCTGTCCTGAACTCACTATCTGTTAATCGGTTGACGGTTACTAAATATTCTGCCGCTTCCCTTATGGGAGTCAGCAGATCTACTATCTTTTTTACATTCAGATCCTCAACTGATTTTAGTAGAGGTAAATCAAAGGTCATCTCATCACGTTCTTCATAACCATCTTCAAGATGGCTAAGGTCACCTGACCAGGTGTACATGGCTACATTTAAAGAACTTGTAAATAGTATCTGCTCCGCCTCTATAAGCGCTTTTACCGCACCTACTAAATGCTTGCTATACATTTCTTTATTCATCTTAATTTATTTTCACAACTAAAGTCTGCCAAAGCCTGTCTATCTGTTCCTCTTAAAATTCTCCGCCTGCTCCAGCACATTCTTATAAACCTCATCCTGCGTAATCGGTGGATAACCGAATTGGTGAAGTTTTACAATAATCTCCATTTTCAATTGTGCTTTGATATCGTCTCTATCACTCCAGTCTGGGAATTTGGCGGTGTCGTCTACTATCCTTTTGATTTCTCTGGCTAGTTCCAGCATTTTGTCTTTGTCAAATTCAAAACCATATTGCTTGCAGACCATATCCAGAATATCGTAGAACGCTTTTTCCTCGTAGTCGATTCCAAGGTCTTCAAAAGATGCCATTTCGGTACGGAGTTTTAAAATCAGGTCGAGGATTTGTTCGGAAGTATCCGCCTGAATACCATCATAGTCCAAAATATCCAGTTCGCTTCGTTCGTTATAATTGTTGATGATTTTCTGAAGTCTTTCAGAAAACTCGATGCCTTTTACTTTGTTGACTTTCTTGAAATCTGATATCGCCTGTTTCAATAGTCTTTCAAGGATTTTAATCTTGGTATTCGGCAATTCCAAAGCATTGATTTTCTCGAGGAACTTATCGTTGAACAAATCAATCGCATTGGCTTTGTTGTCGTCCAGTTTAAAGATTTCTTCCACACCTTCTGAAACGATGGCTTGTTCTACCATCTTGCTCACTTTGGCGTTCATCTGTGCGGTATCGGGCGCTTCGCCTTTGGTCAGTTTTACAACAATTGATTTAATGGCAAAATAGAAATGAATCTCATCGGTCTCGTTTTCATTAAAGATTTCCGAACCACAGGTAAGGTTGTAAGCTGATTTCAGTTTTTTGGTCACATCCACGAAAAACTTTTCAGATTTTTCCGTGTTCAAAACCAATTCAGAAGCTTGGTTCA
Source organism: Kaistella sp. (assembly GCF_032060305.1). Taxonomy (NCBI): domain Bacteria; kingdom Pseudomonadati; phylum Bacteroidota; class Flavobacteriia; order Flavobacteriales; family Weeksellaceae; genus Kaistella; species Kaistella sp. Next base: position 2,328 of record NZ_DAMBHK010000025.1, read on the forward strand.
GACAGTGCAGCTGTTCAACGGGCGAACCTTTGAAATAATCTGTAGTATCGAACTGGTAGAAAAACTGTCGCAAAAGTTCCAGTTGATCTTTTACGATTATCACGGCTTTGTCAATGTCTTCAAAATCATCAACTGCTGTCGTGTTATTGAACATTCCCAAAGCGTGATTCAGGTTTTTCTTGATGCCAATATAATCCACCACCAATCCTTTGTCTTTCCCTTCAAACTTTCTGTTCACACGGGAAATCGTCTGAATCAGATTATGCGTCTGCAAAGGTTTATCAATGTAAATCGTATCAAGAAACGGAACATCAAAACCTGTGAGCCACATATCTACCACGATGGCAATTTTGAAATTGGAATGGATCTGTTTAAACTGCCGATCCAATTCTTTTCGATCTTCTTTTGTTCCGAGGAGATTCCACAAACTTTCTTCGTCATCTTTGTTTCTGGTCATTACCATTTTGGTGCGCTCGATGGGTTTTATTTCCTTCTGCTCTTTCTCGTTCAGATGTTCCGCAATGGCTTGCTCATTCCATTCCGGTCTTAGTCTGATGATTTCTTTGAATAATTTATAAGCAATCTCCCGCGAAGCACAGACAAACATCACTTTTCCGGCAACGGTTGCCTTCTCCTCTATTCTTTTTTCATAGTGACTGATAAAATCCTGCGCAATGGCTTCAATTCTTCCTGGATCGCCTAAGATTACTTCCATTTTGGCAATCGCTTTTTGGCTGGCTTCCACGTGGTATTCCGAAGCGCCTTCTGCAACCGCATTTTGATAATACTGTTCAATTTCCACCACTTTAGAATGGTTTAGATTTACTTTTGCAGCACGACCTTCATAAACTAAACGAACTGTGATTTCATCTACCACAGATTCAAACATCGTGTACGAATCTACCACAGGACCAAAGACATCCAGCGTTTTATCAATCGGTGTTCCTGTAAATCCTACATACGTCGCATTGGGAAGAGAATCGTGAAGGTATTTCGCAAAACCATAGGATTTCTTTACGCCATCTTCATCAATGCGGACTTTCAAATCCAGATTTACCTGAGAACGGTGCGCTTCATCGGAAATACAGATGATATTGGTGCGGTCGCTCAAAATCTCGCTGTCTTCTGCAAATTTCTGAACAGTGGTCAGAAAAACACCGCCACTTTCCCTTCCTCGTAATCTTGTGCGAAGATCGGCTCTGGATTCTATATTGATGATATTTTCATCGCCAATAAAATCTTTGGCGTTGGTAAAATCTCTTGATAACTGATCGTCCAGATCTGTACGGTCAGAAATAATAATGATGGTAGGACTTGCCAATTGCGTAGAACGCATCAGCAGTCGGGAAAGGTAAAGCATTGTGTAACTCTTTCCGCAACCTGTAGCTCCAAAATAAGTTCCGCCTTTTCCGTCGCCTTCTGGTTTTCGGTGTTTTTGGATATTGCTGAACAGTTTGTTGGCAGCATAATACTGCGGATATCGGCACAAAATTTTTTCTTCTTTTTTAGTGGTATCCGGAAACCAGATGAAGTGATGAAGAATATCACAAAGCCTTTCCCTGTTCAGCATTCCGTGGACAATGGAAGTGGCGGTATGAATTCCTGTTAATGCTTTCTTTTCTTCGCCTGTTATTTTATGCCAACCGTAGAAAAAATCGTAAGGCGCAAATAGAGAACCTGCTTTGTTGTTAACGCCGTCGCTGATGATGCAGAACGCATTGTATTTCATAAGTTCCGGAATATCTCTTCGGTAGCGTTTTACCAATTGTTCGTAAGCATTAAAAATCGTGACGTTTTCTTCAATCAAAGTTTTGAACTCAAAAATGACCACCGGAATCCCGTTGATATATAGAATCAAATCGGGAATGCGCAGTTCTTTTCCCTGAATCTCCAGCTGGTTCACAATCTTAAAGCGATTGGTTTTCAAAAGACTGGATGAATCAATATCGATATAACGAATATGCAAATCTTTTTTTGCAGGATTGTTTCGCTTGAAAATCAGACCGTCTGCCAAGAGTTTACCAATGTATTTATTGCTGTCATAGAGATTGGAAGCAGGTTGATACGCCAGTTCATTGATAAGGATTTCCAATTCTATGGCTTCCAAATCAGGATAACGCGACAGCAGAAAGTCACTCAAATCTTCCCGAATCAAAACCTCCTGTTGCGATGCCCGAACTACGTCTTTGCCATTCACGTACTCGTAGCCTTCGCTTTTCAGAAGATGAATGAATGATTTTTCTAATTGGGATTCGGTGTATTTCATGAATTAAATTTTTTAATTACGTAAATACTAAACATTTTTCGCATATAAGTATCTTATTAAATGCCATTATCGTAAAACCTGTCTTCCTTCCAAAGAATCGGATTGTTTTTTATGTATTCTGATATTCTCTCGTAATCCTGTTCATTTCTTATAATGTGGTCATAATAATTCCTTTGCCACACATTCACAACTGTGGTATTATTGCGCATCCATTTCGTCACACCAATCTTAAACCCACGAATAACGGATCCGATGGTTTTGGATGGCGAACGCCACGTTGCATTCGGTAGGGGCGAAAAATTTTTCGTCCCATTGACCAATTCCAAATCTTTCGCCTTATCATTATTTTCCACATCATTTCCATTATCTGAAAATGTTTGATTGGGCGAATTGTTATTGGGCGAATATTGATTCGCCCCTACGAATTCAATGATGCCGTGGATATGGTTGGGCATAATGATATATTCGTGCAAAACCGCATTGGGAAAATGATTCGGGATATCCTGCCAACATTTTTGTGCCTGCAATCCCGCATCGTTCAATATCATCTCTCCATCTAAAATCTCCCCAAACAAATGCGCCCTGTCCTGACAACAGATTGTAATAAAATACAATCCTTCCTGGCTATAATCATAACCTTGCAAACGTATCGACCGGCGATGGTGTTTTTGGGGATTGTAGTGATTCATTGTTTTATTTAATTCAAAGCTATTAATTTATCAAAGGCTTCGCGAATTCTGATAGGAATATGACCCGAATGATTCACTACTTTCAAAATAAACTCTGCGGACTCATTACCTTTGTCAGGAATAGGTCTAAATTCATCAATATCATTTCCTTCTTCTCTCCATTTTGATTTTAATGAAGATGCCAGTTTTTTAAAGAATTTTTTATTACTCTGAACTCTTGCACCTTCCGGAACAGAATCAAAAACCTCTTGTATAAATGCTTCATCGATTACTAAAGTTCCGTCATAAAACTGATTAATAATTTCAGTCCATAAACTATTTTCAATTGAATCTTCAATGTCTTGCTTTCCAACAAAAAACACATTTTCAGTTTTATCAACGGCATCCATTTCGTAATTCATATCGTTGTCAAATAGAAGTATCATTGAATTCTCAATTTTATTAAAACCTTCAGAGATGGCTTTCAGTACTCCTTTGTTCAATCTCCATTTATCTTTACCTTCGATATTAATTAATTGAATATTATCTTCAATAAAAGTTCTTCCTGTGTAAATTTTATAAAATGCGGGTATTAAAAATTGTTCTGTATCTCCCTCAACTATCAAAAATTTATCGTGGAACAGAAAATCGGAATTTTTAACTTTTAAACTTTCGAAAATACTTTCTACATCTTCACAAGAGGATAATTTTGTGTAACCATTCTCAAGTTTGTATGTATTCAAAATGTCATTTGTATTAGCCTTATCAATAAAAATAGTTGAATGTGTACTTATTATAGTTTGAACATTTCCTCGAGATAAAACTTTTAAAATATCAAAAAATTCTCTTTGGGCTCCTGGGTAAAGATGGGTCTCCGGTTCATCAAACGCCCATATGTATTTTTTAAATCCAGTTTGCTCTACATTTTCAGCTTTTGCTTTTATTAGCGAAAACCATATTTTTCTTTTTAAGCCTTCTCCCTGATTATCCAAATGTATCAATCCATCACTTTGAAGTTTCTGCACCATTATATCGGAAACTCTTTCCTTTACCTCAAAATGTATTTTAGATTTAATAGATTGTATTTCGGGAGCGACTGAAGAAATTATTTCCTGAATTCTATTAAACTCTTCATTTATTGCTTCCTCTGCTAATTGTGCTTTTTCAAGTGCCGTTTCCTTAATTGGCAGAATAAATTCATCAATTTTATCTTTCATCAGTCCGGTTGCAATGGAAGTTATTTCTTCCATCGAACAATTCCAATCAAAATATTTAAATTCAGGAAATATATCAGAATCACTTTTTGCAGGTTTGTATTCTATCCACAACCTTTCCAATTCAAGTTTGCTATTAATAGCTCTTATTAACTCTAAATTTGAAAATCTTCCAACTGCATTAGAATTAATAATATCATCTGCTGAAATAGCTAATTCTCTTTTTATTGCATTTAATTTTGTTGATGTATCAGTGTAAATTTGTTTGTAATCTTGATGTACATTTTGAGACAAAAATCCACTAGTACTATCAGAATTAATTTTCTTGACTAGCCAAATAGAATTATCAATCAGGTTTTCTAACATCCAACTTAAACTATTTGACAATTCTATTTCTGAAAATGAGTCCAGTTCATCATCCTCTATTTTCAATTTACCGATAGCATAAATACTATTTTCATCATAGCGTTCAAAAATAGGCAACCCTCTTTTTTCGAAAATATTAATAAACTCTTCGTGACCTAATGTAGAATTTGACAAATCACTTTTATTATTCCCTTCTTTATTAAAGGAACAATTTACTTTATTAAATAGTAGTTCTACACCTTTCAAGATGGTTGATTTACCACAGTCATTTAGTCCAATAAAGATGTTTGGGTTGTCGGATTTTAACTTAAAATCAACAAGGTTGCAACTCTTATAGTTTACAATTATAAGCTCCTCTAAATACATTACAACTCCTTATATTTAAAATTATTGACAATATTAGCTGCTAAATACTGACCGTGTGAAGAAGCTGACATTAAAGAAGTATATACAGATTCTGACACATTGTAGTATTGATAAATTCTCCCATTAATAAACTCAACTTCCAAGGTTGAAGTTGAACTATCATATCCGATGCTACGGATATTACTTGATGAAACTCTTTGTCTTTGCATAATATTTTAGCTTTCTATAATTATCAGTTTTAGTTTTTTATTTTAAGCACTCACTTCCTCCCCAACCGCCAACCGCGACAACAATAAACTTTGTAATTGCAAGAGTTTTTGGTTTTGAAGATCGAGGATTTCTTTAAAATCAATTACTGGAAGAATTTCGTCATTAAATTTTGCATATACCTCAATTGATGGAATTAAACAATTCATTTTTGTAAGAATATTTGCATTTGCTTGAGGCTGCGCAGAACCTTCTGAATTTGTTATAATGAAATCTTTATAAACTTCACTTATAATCAAACAGTATAAGTAAGAAATAAACTCTTTCTTTTTTGGTTTTAGTCTAACAAGAAATGATGCAAAGACCGCTAATGGTGTATGCTTTCCTATCATTTTACCATATCCGACATTTGCACCTGTTCGACTTATTAAGATGTCCCCAAAATCAACAGCATATTTATAAAGATCTTTTACAATAATATTACAGTAAGGAACATCATCCCAATTAATATACTTTCCAACAACATCGGTTATTCTTATAAACTTTGCAGTTCCTTTATTTGGGTTTGCTATATCCGTAAATCCATATTGAGTATCAACTAAATTTGCAATAGTTCCAACTTCCCATCCCTCCGGAATCTCCTTCTCAAGCTCCTCATTCCAAACCATTTTACCACCCGAAGATTTATACGGTTTTCCCTCTTCATTTGGAAACTCAAAATCTACAAACCAATGTTTATATAAAGCCTGCGCAGTCGCTTCCAGTTTTTCGCAAATCTGCTCGTTCACTTTTATTTTGTTGGCTATGCTTTGGTATTGCGCTACAATTTGTCGCTGTTCTTCGATCGAAGGAACTTTTATTTCAATCGACTTTAAGGCATCTAAATGAAGACCTCCTCTTACATCCGCATCTGTATAAAACCAACATTGTCTGTCAAATTCTTTACGTCTAAACCATAACATCAAATATTCTGGCAAAACATTAGAAGAAATTACTTCAAAAACATCATAAGCTGGAGAAACTATAAAATCATACTCAAAATTTGACATCGAAATAGGCAGTCTTTCATCACGACCAACGTGCATTCGGTTGCAAGCAAATTGATATTTTTTTACAACTTTATATTTTTTTAAATCAACACCAATAATATTTGCCACAGATGGCATAAAAAATTTATCAATATTAATCCCAAATAATATTGTTGCGTTTCCATCAGTATTTTTGTTACTGATAAATTTGACAAGATCGCCCAACTTTCTATAACTCATAACCCAAAGCTTTAAAAACATTGGAAACCTCATTTTTCAATTGGTTTTCCTGCTCAAATAAATCTTTCAAATCTGTCTGCAAACTTTGCATCTGCTCGTTATAATCCAGACTTTCATCACGGTTGATGAATTCTATATATTTACTCGGTACCAAAGAATAATCTTTTTTACGGATGTCTTCCAGAGTCGCACTGTAAGAATATTCAGGAATATCCTGATAGGTTACTTTCCAGTCTTGTTGTTGCCAGTTATGATAATGGGTAGCAATCGCAGTAATCTTCTCTTCACCAAACTGAATGAATTTCTTTTCAAACGGTTCCCCTTTCTGTCTCAGATCCATAAACAGAACTTCGCCTTTGCGGTTACGGTAATTTTTAACACCGTCATTCACTTCAAAAGTTCGCTCATTTTTATTACGGTTCAGAATCCAAAGTGTTACTGAAATATCAGTAGAATAAAACATACTTTGTGGTAAAATCACCACCGCTTCTACCAAATCATTTTCAATAATTTGCTTCCTGATTTTATATTCTTCGCCACCACCACTCAAAGCACCGTTCGCCAAAATAAATCCGGCAACCCCATTCTGAGAAAGCTTGGAGATCATATTCAGGATCCACGCATAATTGGCATTGGATTTTGGTGGCACTTCATAGCCTGCCCATCTTGGGTCGGTAGTCAGTTCGCTGTCCGCACGCCAGTCTTTTAAATTAAAAGGTGGGTTCGCCATTATATAGTCGGCTTTCAGATCTTTGTGCTGGTCGTCGCCAAAAGTATCTGCCGCTTTGTTTCCCAGATTAGAAGAAATCCCACGGATAGCGAGATTCATCTTGGCGAGTTTGTAGGTCGTATTGGTCAGTTCCTGACCGTATATAGAAACGTCTTTTTTGTTTCCCTTATGCTTTTCAATAAACTTCAGCGACTGTACAAACATCCCACCCGAACCACAGGAAGGGTCATAGATTTTTCCTTTGTAAGGCTCTATCATTTCCGCGATAAGGTTGACGATAGATTTTGGCGTATAGAATTCCCCTTTTCCTTTCCCTTCGGCAATGGCAAATTTGCTCAGGAAATATTCATACACACGTCCTACGATATCGTGCGCCTCGTCTTTCAGGGTATCAATATTGTTAATGGTATCCAACAAAGCAGAGAACTTAGACTGATCCAGCCCAAGACGGGAAAAATAATTATCGGGTAACGCACCTTCCAGAGATTTGTTGGTACGCTCAATGGTTTTCAGGGCAGAATCTACAATTAGGGTAATATTTTCCTGCTTGGCATTTTCCATAATGAAAGTCCAACGCGATTCTTCAGGAAGATAAAACACATTTTCCGCCTGATAAAATTCAGGAATATCCAGGAAATCTTCTTTGTGTTCGTTGATGAGTTCCTGTCTTCTTCTCAGAAATTTGTCATTCGCAAACTTGAGAAAGATGAGACTCAACACCACGTGTTTGTATTCGGAAGGCTCAACTGAACCTCTTAATTTATTGGCAGAATCCCACAGGATTTCTTCGGTACTTTTAGTTTTTGCAGCTGTTTTCGTTGCCATGTATTCTTTTCGGAAATTAAAAATCGGGAACTCATTTTTGATAACAGCGCTTCCTGCTTATCGCATGCTCCCCTTTGAACCCAAATATAAACAAAATACCTCTTCGAAACACGAAACAACTGAGCTAATATTTCCCGGCTTAAATTACAACCGCGTGTCACCACCATCGGGCGACTGTGCCCGGCAAGAGCCCCAGCATTCAACCCTTTGTAAACAGTCTATAGCGCTATATATAGGATTTACAGACTTTGTTCGTGTTTTGGTCGGGCTTTGTTCGGGGCACCTTCGGAAAAATGCGGTTTAATCCGAAGCGCCTCCGAAGAACTTCCGAAGAATACCCGAGCAATTACACAGGAAACAGCATTTTCCTTCAACAGTAAAAAACATGAAAAAACAGACGGAGAATTCACTTCCCTGAAGCGCCGCTATACATTTGTCTCAATATTAACCCCAAAAATATAAATACAATGGGAAAATTACACAAGGGAATCCTCGGTGGATTCAGCGGTACAGTAGGGACCGTAGTAGGTTGTAACTGGAGAGGCAAGGATATTATCCGCAGCCGTCCGAAATCGTCAGGCAAAACGCCGACAGAAGCCCAGCTGCTCCAGCGGATGAAATTCAGACTCGTCGTTGGCTTTCTGACTCCGCTGCAAAGTATTCAGCGGCAGTTCTTTGCAGGAAACTCCGGCGTGAAGTCCAAGATGAACCAGGCCGTTTCTTATCACATCCGCGAAGCGGTGGAAGTGCTGAACGGAGAACCCTCTTTGGTGTACAACAAAGTGCTCATCACCAAAGGCGATCTGGCAAGCCCTCAAAATGCCGAAGTAGGACCTGCTGCCGGCGGCATGCTGAATTTCATTTGGGAAGACAACAGCGGACAGGCGAATGCGGCGGCAGAGGATGTCTTCTGTACAGTAATTTTCTGTGAGGAACTGGGCATTTTCTCCCTCTACGACAGTGCAGCAACGCGTACTGATTTGGTGGCGGAACAGGCGGTTCCAAACTCGATGACGGGCAAATCAGTTCATGTGTACTGCTATTTCCGCAATGCCATGGCTGGCACAGCCAGCACATCGGCTTACCTGGGCGAAACAGTAATTCTGTAAAAAACCCAGGGTGGCTTTAACCGCAGAGGATTCATCTTCTGCGGTTAATTTTTCTAAAAAAAAGTCAAGAAATAGCCGGTCTTAAGCAATGTGTTTTACGTGTAAATCCTCTGTATCCTCTATCTGTAAGTTATTACAAACAAATCGGCACCAGCCGGCCCGCGTTCCATGCATCTCTACAGATTTTTGACAAAAAACATAAAACACTAGCTTTCAATCCGCTATAGACACGGTAACCTGCTTTCAGTTGTCCTTTCATTTTTTCGGCCTTATCTACAGATTTGTCAAAGCTATTAGCCGATAGCAGTCGCTAAGTATTTCAAACCAAAAACAGATCATAAGAAATCAAAATATCAATGCGTCACAACGAATATAGAAAACAGGTAAAGACGGCAACAGTTAAATTATTACAGCACAGTAAAATGCCCATGTACAAACGAAAATCTTATGCGTCACAACTTTTTTTAGCAAGGTTAAACAACTTTGTATCATACAAAAGAAGAAACTGAGAACCAAAGGCCTCCGGAAAAACAAATTCTTGCAAACTCCGCGTAACACTTTTTTTTATCAGTGTGAGTCAACTTTGTACCGCACCGAAGATTAAACTTAAAACGATTAAGAAATTATGAAAACCAAATTCAAAAATCAAGAAATATGAAAAATATTAAATGGATGAAAAAGCCGCCAGTTTTAAGAAACCAGGAAACAAATAAATTTACTAACCAACAAAATCATAAAATCATGAAAAAGCCAAAACTTTACATCGACACTGTAGATTATATGGATCTGCACAGCGTTTGTCAAACCACAGCACAGCGGAAGCTGGCCGAACTGCGTAAAAGATACGGGGTACCCCCAAGAAAACTTCTTCCGATACAGATTTACTGCCGGCATTTCGATTTTGAAATAGAAGAAGTACGGCAGCATTTTGCCTGATGCTTCACTTGCCAGTCGTGCACAATTCATGCATTGTGGAAGCCAGCGCGGAAAATCTACCTATTTTACTTATTTCACCAAATTGGGGTAAAATAAGCAGATTCAAATCTATCTAATTTCTGTTTTATATGTTAAATAAGACTATTTTCAGCAAAGTAACCGCTTATTTTTTCCAATCGCTCTACGAAGTCTCACGACCTCAGCGCAGATTAATACTTAAAACCAAAGTTGAGGATTTATTTATTAACTTGTATCGTTATTTCAGGGCGGGTCACAGATTTTTTATTCAGCCGGAAAATCAAAAATCCGTTCCAATGAAGTCTATATTTCTGGCATCCGTTTCAAGGGAAATCTCATGGGGAAAATTGTGTCTATTTATACTCATCTGCAATAAAAATTATGTTATTGCGCGAATAATTCTTAATTTTACGGAAAATTAGAATTGCTTGTGATTAACCAGAAATTAACACCAAAACAGAAAGCTTTAGCTATAAATCTGGACACTAATATTTACGGAACTTTTGCCGAAATTGGTGCAGGTCAGGAAACAGTTCGTCATTTTTTTAGAGCAGGAGGCGCATCGAGAACCATCGCAAAAGCAATGTCGGCTTATGATAAGGATTTCAGTGATGCGATTTACGGTAAAGAAGCCAAGAACAGATATGTTACGCAAAACCGTCTCCGCAAAATGCTTCGTTATGAAGTGGCATTGATTGAGGAACGCCTGAACCGTGAAAACAATCCCGGACGCAAATTCTTTTCTTATGCAAATACCGTAACAACCATTAATTTTGATAAAACACTTAAAGGTCACGGCTGGGTTGGGCTGAGATTTCAGCTGGATGAAAAAGAAGATTACAACGAAATCGTTTTCCACGTAAAATTCAATGAAAACGACGCGACCTTACAGCAGGAAACTTTGGGTAGTCTTGGTGTAAATTTAATTTACGGAGCCTATAATCTCTCCGATAATCCGCGAAAACTCATAGAATCGCTTTACGACGATATTTCTACCGATAATGTGGAGATTGACATGATCGATTTCAGCGGTCCGGCATTTACCTATGTTGATAACCGTTTGATGAGTCTTCAGCTGGTGAAAAACGGAATGACGGATGCCGTAATCTTTAATCCTGAAGGCAATAATATGCTGCCGGCAGACATTCTGTATAAGAAGAATATTTTTGCGGTCCGTGGAAGTTTCAGACCGGTAACCCTCGTGAATATTGACATGTTCGAAAGAGGACTTGAAATGTTCATGAAAGATTCCAGCTGCAGTTTTGAAGAAACTGTTGTTCTTTTCGAAATTACAATTTCTAATTTGCGAGCATCGGGAGATATTGATGAACGCGATTTCCTGGACAGGGTCGATGTTCTGGCAAAACTGGGTTACACGGTAATTATCTCCAACTTCTCTGAATATTTCCGTCTGATTGATTATTTTGCGAACTACACAAGCGGTAAAATAGGTGTTGCCATGGGGGTAAATAATTTGCTCGATGTATTTGATGAAAATTATTACAAAAACCTTTCAGGTGGAATTCTGGAAGCTTTCGGCAAATTTTTCAGACAGGATATGACGGTTTATCTTTATCCTTACAAAGATCCCGAAACCCACGAATTACTTACATCCAACAATTTAAGGGTTAGCGATAATCTGAAGGAACTTTACAAATATTTCAAACTCAACAAACGAATTGTTGACATAAAAGATTATAATCCGAATCACTCCGAAATTTATTCGCGCGAAATCCTAAACAAAATCGCAAACCACGAATCCGGCTGGGAAAATCAGGTACCGGAAGGTGTTGCAGAAATGATTAAAGAACGCGGAATGTTCGGCTACAAGGAAGAATTAAAACTGAAAGAGTTCTCTTAAAAAACAAAATAAAATGTCTGAAATAAAAAAAAGACTTTCCTCCATCTTGGAAAGCCCAACTCACAATACTGAAGCTAAACTACAAAAGATCTGTCAACTCCTGGATCAGGAAATCCCCTATTTCAACTGGACCGGATTTTATTTTAAAAACGGCGACAAAGAAGAACTGATTCTCGGTCCTTACGTTGGTGCTGAAACCGATCACACCGTCATTCCTTTCGGAAAAGGTATTTGTGGACAGGTTGCGGTTTCCAACGAGACTTTCGTAGTTCCCGATGTTCATGAACAGGATAATTACCTTAGCTGTTCCATTGATACGAAAGCGGAAATTGTAGTTCCTATTATTAAAAACGGCGAAAATATCGGGCAGATTGATATTGATTCTCACACCTTAGATCCTTTCACTGCCGAAGACCGAGAAATGCTGGAATGGCTTTGCGACGAGATTGCGAAAATTATCTAATCAGAATTATTCTGAAATAAAAAAAGTGTGGATTTTCAACAGATCCACACTTTTTATTTTTATTGAAAATCTCTTATTTTCCAGCCAAATCAGAAATACCTTTTTTATCTAAACGGAAAACCGTCCATTCATCCATCGGTTTGGCTCCCAATGCCTTGTAAAACTCAATGGAAGGCGTATTCCAATCGAGGACTGACCATTCAAAACGTCCGCAATTTTCGGCTTCTGCTATTTTTGCCAATTCGATAAGCAGCGATTTTCCGTATCCTTTTCCGCGGTGTTCCGGTTCTACAAACAAATCTTCCAGGTAAAGCCCAGGTTTTCCAACAAAAGTGGAGAAATTATAAAAATAAAGCGCAAATCCAACAGGATTCCCATCTTCTTCAGCCATTAAAACTTTGGCAAAATTATTCGTGAAAACATTTTCCTGAAGTTCTTCCACGGAGGTGATCACATCATTTTCAAGTTTTTCATAAACAGCCAGTTTTCTAATTAAATCGAAAATAACCGGTGCGTCGCTGGGTATTGCTTTACGGATTTTAAACATATTATTTTTTTAAAATGCAAAAATAATTAATATTAATGGAATTTTCGAGGGAATTACTGCCTCAAAGCCCACTTTAGCGGTCTGTGTAATCTCTTTTTTATTTTTCAGGAAATATTGGGAAAGAAAAGAAAAAACGAGTGGTGAAAGCGGGAAATAACTTCTAAAAAAAACCTCCGGAACACGCCGAAGGTTATTGCTTATCATTAAGAGGTTTAATTTTAAATCTCGGTATTCAGATCCCAGTTCTGCAGATAATCGTGAACATGTTTCAGGAACATACCGCCCAGCGAACCATCTACCACACGGTGATCATACGAATGTGACATGAACATCAGATTACGAATTGCAATCACATCGCCGTCTTTAGTTTCGAGAACTGCAGGTTTCTTAACGATTGCGCCAACGGCAAGAATTGCCACCTGTGGCTGGGGAATAATCGGTGTTCCCATCAGGTTTCCGAATCCTCCGACATTCGAGATGGTGTACGTCGCGCCCTGCGTATCTTCAGGTCTTAGTTTTTTGTTTCTTGCACGGTAAGCCAAATCGTTGATTGCTTTGGCAAGTCCGGAAAGTGAAAGCTGATCAGCATTTTTAATTACCGGAACAATCAGGTTACCATCCGGAAGTGCAGTTGCCATTCCGATGTTGATGTTTTTCTTTTTGATGATTTTATCACCGTCCACCGAAACGTTGATCAATGGGAAATCCTGAATAGCCTTCACGATTGCTTTCACAAAAATCGGCATATAAGTCAGTTTTTCGCCTTCTCTTTTTTCGAAAATATCTTTATGTTTCGTTCTCCATTTTACGACGTTGGTTACATCGGTTTCGATGAACGAGGTCACGTGCGGCGAAGTTCTCTTGGAATTCACCATGGCATCGGCAATAATTTTGCGAACTCTGTCCATCTGGATAATTTCGTCGCCCTCGCCTACCTGAACCGGTGCTGAAACTGGAGCAGATTGCGCAACCGGCGCTGAAACCGGTGTCTGTGGTGTCTGTACCGGAGCTGCTACAGCCTGTGGAGCAGCGCTTCTGTTGGAAACATACGCTAAAATATCTTCTTTTGTAATTCTGCCTTCCAAACCGCTTCCTTTGATGGATTTCAGTTCGGTTTCAGAAATATTTTCCTGCTGTGCAATGTTTTTCACCAGTGGCGAAAGGTACAGATCTTCAGAAAATTCCTGAGTTGCAGCGGCTGCCAAAGGTTTTTCGAGTTCTTTAATATCTTCCTGAGTCGGTGCAGGAATTTCGGTTTTTACTTCGTTGTGAGATTTCGGTTCCTGTGGTTGTTCTGCAATAGTTTCACCGGCACCTGCAACTTCCATAATCGCAATTGCTTCGCCAATTTTTGCCACTTCATCTTTCTGTTTCAGGATTTTTACAATTTTCCCGGAAACAGGCGTTGGAACATCAGAATCTACCTTGTCGGTTGCGATTTCGACTACGGAATCGTCTTCCTTTACCATGTCACCTTCGCTGAACATCCAACTGATGATTGTAGCTTCCATCACGCCTTCTCCCATTGAAGGAAGTAATAATTTATATTCTGCCATTTTTAGATTTGGATTTTTACAAAGATAAAATTTTTTACGGATTAAAGAAATCTGAATTTTTACACTACATTTTTGATTTTTTTACAATCAGGAAAAATATAAAACGATTTTTAAATTGAGGAAAAGTATTTTACATTTTTTGAAGTTTAAGAATTAAATTTGCTCATTAAAATTCATAAAATGAAAAACCTTTATATCGTTGCACTCTTCCGTTTCAAAGAAAATTATCTGATGGACGCAATTGAACTGCTTAAAAAATTAGTCTTCGAAACCCGTAAAGAAGAAGGCTGCCTGCAGTATGATCTGGTAGAAGACATCGAAAACAAAGGCGTTTTTTTCATTATGGAACTTTGGGAATCGCAGGAACATCATTACAAACATTCAACAACGGAACATCTGGATCATTTCAGAATTCAGTCTTCTGGAATGATGGAAGAATACACTCAGGTTTATAAAGGATTTAAAAC
>NZ_DAMBHK010000025.1:17294-18698 GCF_032060305.1 Kaistella sp.
ACGCCCATTGCACAAATCTTTCGGGCATAAGGTTTCCCTACATCCAGCCAAACACCGGTTTCGCCTTCGCTTCGTTCGCCTTTCAGCCCGTATTCTGCAATCACGCGGATGATTACTTCTTCCAGATTTCTCATGTACAGAAAGATATCGGATTTAAAATTATCAAGATCCAGAACCGGGTAACCCACCAACTGCCCGAAACCGTGATACGTAATATCGCCGCCACGGTTTGTTTTCACAAAAGTGGCGTTAATCGCTTTAAGTTTTTCGGAATTTGCGAGCATATTGTGTTCATCGCCGGATTTTCCCAAAGTATAAACATGGGGATGCTCGACAAACAACAGATAATTCGGAGTTTCTTCGTGTTTTCCGTCGGTTCTGTCACGATTTTTAAGTTTCAGATCGATGATTTCCTGCATCAGTTTCGATTGATACTCGAATGCTTCTTCATAATCCATCAAACCTAAATCCTGAAATTTCAAACTCCTGTTCTGTGTTGCTGTCATGTACTGAAAATTATTTGGGCAATCCCCTGCCAGGCTACTACAGCCGCGGGGTCGGGCTTTCCGTTGCAATCTTTTTTTGCGCGGCGGCTTCGCCGCCGCGGAAAAAAGGATTTCCACTTCAATCCCTATTGCGGAAGCAGTTGTGTCACCCAAAGCGCTTTTAGGACCACAAAAATACAAATTAATTTACTATGCTTTGAATAAAGTTTGTTGCGTTTTCTTTCCAGTTCTCCTTTTCTAAAAGAATTTTCACGAACGCTGTGCCTATAATTCCGCCATCTGAATATTCCGTTACTTTCCTGAAATTATCTTTCGACTGAATCCCGAATCCTATCATAACAGGGTTTTTAAGTTTCAAATCCGAAAGGTTTTTCAGGTATTTTTCATTGTCGATTTCCTTTACCGAACTTCCGGTTGTTGACGAACTCGAAACTGCGTACAGAAAACCGGAACTGAGCGAATCAAGATACCTGATCCTTTCATCGGAAGTTTCCGGCGTGACCAAAAAAGAAAAATTCAGGTGATATTGTTCTAAAATCGGCCTGTAATTTTTTTCAAATTCAATCGGAGGAAGATCGGGAATAATCAGTCCTGAAACTCCTGATTCCGCACATTCCCGGCAAAAATTCTCGAAACCAAAAATCAGAACCGGATTGATGTAGCCCATTAAAATGATGGGAATTTTAATTTCAGCTTTCACCGATTTCAGCTGTTCGAAAAGTTTTGCGATCGTCATCCCGTTTTTCAGCGCAAGTTCGTGGGCTTTCTGAATAACAGGTCCATCCGCCACGGGATCCGAATAGGGCATCCCGATTTCGACCATTTCTGCGCCGGAACTTTGAATAATTTTCAGAATTTCTGTCGTGTCTTCCAACTCCGGAACCCCGGCAGTAAAGTA
>NZ_DAMBHK010000025.1:18798-28127 GCF_032060305.1 Kaistella sp.
TAATTTTCAGAATTTCTGTCGTGTCTTCCAACTCCGGAACCCCGGCAGTAAAGTAGATATTGAGTTTTTTATTGTGTTCGTTCATGTTCTTACAAATTACTTATTTTTATTATTAAACCGAAGCCCGCGCCTCGGATCGAGCGGCCTGTCTGAGCTCTTTTTTGGCGGCTGAGTCCGCGAAGCTGCCAAAAAAAAGCGAGTAGCGAAGCCGGATAAGGCGCCCAAACAATTTTAAATATTTTTAAGATAGGTTTCCATGTCTTTGTCGCCGCGCCCGGAAAGGCAGATGACCACTACATCGTCCTTTGCAAAGGTTTTTTTGTTCAAAACTGCCAAAGCATGCGCACTTTCCAGAGCCGGTATAATTCCTTCGAGTTTGGTGAGTTCAAAAGCTGACTTCAGCGCTTCATCATCATTAACGGAGAAAAATTCTGCGCGCTTTTCTTTGAACAGATTGGCGTGAAAAGGCCCGATTCCGGGATAATCCAAACCTGCAGAAATGGAATGCGGCTCAATGACCTGTCCGTCTTCTGTTTGCATTACCAGGCTTTTGCTGCCGTGGAGAACGCCCAAAGTTCCGAGAAAAGTAGTTGCGGCAGATTTCCCTGAATTTACTCCAAAACCGCCGGCTTCGGCCGCAATTAATTTTACATTTTCTTCATTCACAAAATGATAAAAAGTACCTGCAGCATTGCTTCCACCGCCGACACAGGCGATGACGAAATCTGGATTTTCACGTCCGGTTTTCTCTTTCAGCTGCCATTTTATTTCTTCAGAAATGACACTTTGAAATCTCGCCACCAAATCGGGAAACGGATGCGGACCCACCACACTTCCAATGATGTAATGCGTGGTTGTGGAATTATTGATCCAGTCGCGCAACGCCTCATTCACCGCGTCTTTCAGGGTTTTGGAACCTGAAGTTGCGGGAATTACTGTGGCACCGAGCATTTTCATTCTGGCAACGTTGGGAGCCTGTCTCGCAATGTCGATTTCGCCCATGTAAACGATACATTCCAGACCTAAAAGTGCGCAGGCTGTCGCCGTAGCAACGCCGTGTTGTCCGGCACCGGTTTCGGCAATGATGCGGTGTTTGCCAAGTTTTTTGGCGAGTAAAGTCTGTCCGAGTGCGTTGTTGATTTTATGCGCGCCGGTATGGTTCAAATCTTCTCTTTTTAAATAAATTTGAGTCTGGTATTTTTCGCTTAAATTTTTAGCGAAATACAGTGGTGTCGCTCTTCCTACATAGTTTTTCAGCAAATCCTGAAATTCTTCCTGAAATTCAGCAGATTCGACAATCTGAAGATATTTTTCCTTTAATTCTGCAACATTTGGGTATAACATTTCCGGGATGAAGGCACCGCCAAATTCGCCGTAATATCCATTTTCGTCAGGGTTTTTATAATTTTTCATAAAAGTTTTTTATTTTTTCCAAGTCTTTGTTTCCTGCCTCGGTTTCAAATTTAGAATTGATGTCGAGCGCAAAAGGTTGCTGCCTAATATTTTGAATATCATTAAAATTTATTGGAGAAATTCCGCCGCTCAGAAAATAAGGTTTGGGAATTTCGAGTTCATTTAAAATCTGCCAGTTGAAGGTTTTTCCGGTTCCGCCAAATGCTTTGGAATCGGTATCGAAAAGAAAATAATCTACATCTGATTTTAAATTTTGAATTTTAAATTTTAAATTTTCGAATTCCTTACCTACTCTGAAAACCTTTATAATTTTTGTTTCTTTATTCAGTTTATTCCGCAGTTCATCAATAAAGTTTTCTTCTTCGTCGCCATGAAGCTGGATATAATTCAACGCTGTATCTTCAGCAATTGCTACAATATTTTCAACTGACTCGTTTACAAAAACTCCCACTTTTCCTGAATGTTTAATTCCGGAAATCTGGCTTAAACTTAAATGGTTTAAAACATATCGTGGTGATTTTTTGTAAAAAATAAAGCCCAAAAAGTCAATCTTCATCGAAATTAATTCATGAATTTGATCTGTTTTTGTTAAGCCACACACTTTTAGCTTCATGTTTAAAAGTAATTTACAAATTCTTCAAATGCTTTTCCCGGATTCTGGTTTTTCATAAAATATTCGCCCATTAAAAATCCGTTGAACCCTTTTTCTTTTAGAAATCTGAAATCTTCCACGCTGTAAATTCCGCTTTCTGCAACAGACAGCGTATCTTTTGGAAGAAGATTTTTCAGGTTGACTGAATGCTGCAAATCGACTTTAAAATCTTTCAGATTCCGGTTGTTGATTCCGACCAAATCGATGTCTTTATTAAAATGATTCAGTTCCGCTTCCGTGTGAATTTCCAACAAAACTTCCATTCCCAACTCGTGAGAAAGACTGGTGAAATCTTTTACCTGTGAAGGTGAAAGACAAGCGGCAATCAGTAAAACTACATCTGCGCCAATTGATTTTGCTTCGTAAAACTGGTATTCATCTACCATGAAATCTTTTCGCAGCATGGGAACGTTAATTTCGTTTCTGATATTGAGAATATCCTGAATGCTTCCGCCGAAAAAATGAGTATCGGTAAGAACCGAGATTCCACTGGCACCGCAATTTTCGTAAGATTTTGCCACTTCCAGAACATCTGCTTCGCCATTAATCAATCCTTTGCTTGGAGATTTTCTTTTGAATTCTGCAATAATTCCGGATTTTGATTTCAGGGAATCTTTTAATGACAACTTTTGGCGATGAAAAAACTCAGAATCCTGCAGTTGCTCAACCGTAATTTTTGATTTTGCCGCTGAAACTTCCTGTTTTTTTCTTTCTATGATTTGGTCTAAAATATTCATTCCTCAATTTTAATTTAAGATCTTTTTCAAGCATTGCAGGGCTTTCCCGTTTTCAAGACTTTCCCTTGCCAGAAGCAAACAATCTTTATATTCGCCGAATTTTCCGGTATTCTTTAACGCCATCGCAGCGTTTGCCAAAACCACAGAATTTTGCTCGTATGTACCATTTCCTTCGAGAATATTTTTGAAAATATGAGCCGCATCCTGTTTTGTATTTCCGCCAAAAATCGTTTCGGGCTCAATATTTTTAAATCCTAATTCTTCTGCTGAGAAAATATATTCGCCGCTTTTATCAAAGATTTTGGTGTCACCGGTAAGCGAAATTTCATCGTATCCGTCGAGCGCGTGCACCAACAGAAAGTTTTCGTTTTTTTTCTGTAATAAATACTGATAAATACGTGCAATTTCTAAGCTGTAAACGCCAATCATGGAATATTTCGGCTTTGCAGGATTCACCAGCGGACCTAAAACGTTGAAGAAAGTCCGCAAACCCAAACCTCGCCTCAACGGCGCTACAGATCGCAATGCCGGATGAAAAAGTGGCGCATGAAGGAAGCAAATATTTCCTTTTTCGAGATCTTTCTGTAAATCTTCAGTATTTGTTTTGAATTGATAACCAAGTTCTTCCAGTACATTTGACGAACCTGAAACAGTTGAAACACCGTAATTGCCATGTTTCGCGACTTTCTGGCCGGCGCCGGCAACCACAAAACTTGCCAATGTGGAAATATTGAACGTGTCTTTTCCGTCGCCGCCGGTTCCCACAATATCGACCAAATCGTCGGTTCCCAAATTCGCAGGAACTGCAAGATTCAAAAGTGCTTCGCGAAAGCCTTCCAATTCCTCCAAAGTAATGCTGCGCATGAGGAAAACGGTTACAAAAGAAGTGACCTCATTTTCATTGAATTTGTTTTGGGCAATTTCTGTGAGAATGGCTTTTGCTTCCGCTTTTGAAAGCGTATTGTGATTGAATAAATATTGTAAAATCTGTTTCATTTTTTTGATTTTAAGAAGTCAGAAAGTTTTCTAAAATCTGTTTTCCATGAGGTGTTAAAATACTTTCCGGATGATACTGAACGGCGTGCACATCGTAGGTTTTGTGTTTCAGACTCATAATCATTCCGCTTTCATCCACGCTTGTAATTTCAAGTTCATCTGGAAAATCTTCAGGATTTACGGCCCAGGAATGGTACCGGCCAACTTCAAGTTTTTCAGGTAAATTTTTGAAAAGTTTATGGTCTCTCATTTGAGTTGCTTCGGTTGCAACACCGTGGAAAATCTCTGAGAGATTGATTAAACTTCCGCCGAAAGCTTCCGCAATCGCCTGTTGACCGAGACAAACACCGAGAATTGATTTTGTAGGAGCATATTTTTTAATAAGATCCAGAAGAATTCCGGCTTCCTGGGGAATTCCGGGACCTGGGGAAAGGATGATTTTGTCGTACTTTTCAATGTCTTCCAAAGAAATCTGATCATTACGGAACACCTCTACTTTTTCACCCATAATCTGCTCAATCATCTGAACAAGATTGTAGGTAAAACTATCGTAATTATCTAAAACTAATATTTTCATGAGATATTTTAAACTAATTTTTCTGCTTTAAGAATTGCTTTTTTCAGTGCGCCTAATTTATTATTGACTTCCTGCAGTTCATTTTCTGAAGAAGATTTGGCCACAATTCCGGCTCCGGCCTGATAAAATAAAGTATTGTTTTTACTTAAAAAAGTGCGGATCATAATCGCCTGATTGCAGCTTCCGTCGAATCCGACAAAACCGATTGATCCACCATAAAAACTGCGCGAAGTCTTTTCATAGTCATCAATCAGCTGCATGGCGCGGTATTTTGGTGCTCCGCTTAAAGTTCCCTGCGGAAAGGTGGTTGCAATCATTTCATACGGATTCTGATCTTTTGAAACATCGGCGGTAACCTCTGAAACCATGTGAATGACATGAGAAAAAAACTGAATTTCCTTGAGTTTTGAAACCGTTGTATTTTTTCCGAGAATGCTTAGATCATTTCGCGCCAAATCAACAAGCATCGTATGTTCGGCATTTTCTTTTGGGTCTTTTCTGAGTTCTTCGGCAGATTTCAAATCTTCCCCGATATTTCCGGTGCGTTTGAATGTTCCTGCGATGGGATGAATAACGGCTTTCTGGTCTTTAATAATCAACTGACTCTCCGGACTGGAACCCATCAGTTTATAATCTCCGTAATCGAAGAAAAACAGATAAGGTGAAGGATTGATGTTGCGCAAAGCACGGTAAACATTGAATTCATCTCCGATAAATTTCTGCTGAAATCTTCGGCTTAAAACCAACTGGAAAACATCGCCCCGGAAACAGTGTTTTTTGGCAGTTTCCACTGAAATTTTGTATTCTTCGTCTGTTAAATTTGATTCTTCAGAACCTATTTTTTGAAATGGAAAAACCGGCGCATTTTTTTGCTGGATTAAATTTTCGATGGTTGCCGCTTCAGACTTTAATCCTGCGATTTTATTCTCGATTAAAAACATTTCATCATTATGGTGATTGATGGCAATCACGTACTGGTAAAGTCGGTAACGCAAAATTGGAATTCTGTTTTCTTCTGAAAGTTCCTTGAATTTTATATTTTCAAAAAACGGAATAGCATCGTAAGAAGTGTAACCAAAAAATCCCTGAGCAGATTTCCCGATTTCATGATTTGGCTGCTCACATTCAAAAACTTTTGAAAAATTCTGAAGTAAATCTGTCAGTTTTTCAGTTTCAATATTTAGAGTTTCGGGACTTTCTAATGGAAATTTAATCTGGGCTTCAGTGTAATTTTTAATTTCAATTCCGGCCATTGCATTTACTGCGATGAAGGAAAAATTATTGTCGGTATTTTGGTTTCCGGCACTTTCAAGAAGAATGGTATCGCGGAACTGATCGCGAAGACGAAGGTAAATTCCGATGGGAGTAAAAAGGTCGCTGAGCGTCGATTTTACCGTAGTTTTCAGTTTGATTTTCTGATTGAATTTCATTATTTGGGAAGATTTTAAATAAAAAAAAAGACTTTAACATTACGTCAAAGTCTTTTTTATTTTTTGATAAAATATAAATTTTTACACAAAAGAGCAGTGCTCAAGACTTTGAAAGTTTTGAGGCCACCACCAGTTTGTATTGTTGTTCGTTTTCATTGGGACAAATATATAAATCATTTCGAACTTTAAAAGAAAAAAATTAAAAAATTTATTCTTCAACATTCTTTAGTGCCATAAGCAAATGATATGCTCCTTTGGTTACAAAGGCTTTATTGGCATTTTTAACGTCAAAATTAAGCAGTTCGGTTAAGCCGTTTTCGGAATTTCCAATAGTTACGGGAAACATTTTGTAGGTTTTGGGTTTCAATTCCTCGAAAACATACTGTTTGCCTTCCCAGGTCACAATGGCATCGTCCGGAATTACAAATCCTTCTTCAGCATTTACTTCAATCTCTGCATTCATGAAGGTTCCGGGGATAAGGCTTTCATCCTTATCAATCAAATCGCAATGGATGAAAACGCTGCGGTCCGGCGCAAAATCTTTACCGATTAATTTCACCGTGGCGGCGTATTTTTTTTCAGGATTCTGGTTTGTAAATGCATAAACCTTGTGTCCGACGGAAATTTTATTAAGATCTTTTTCAAAGACTTTCAGAGCCAGATGCGTTTGTCCGTTATTTACGATTTCATACAAAACATCGGCGGAAGAAACATATTGGCCAATAGTCGCATTCACTCTCGAAATATAACCTGAAATTGGTGCGACCACTGCCACCGACTTCCTGAGATTGCCGGAACTCACACTTCCCGGACTGATACCATATGAACGAAGCTGAGACTCAATTCCACGGACGGCAGCGCTCTGCGACTGGGCTTCGCTGGCGGCTTTCTGTGTGACCTTATCGGAACTTGCCTGATATTTATTCAGATATTTTTGGCGGTCATAATCTTTCTGCGCATAACCCAAGTTGGATCTTGCCTGAAGATATTCCTGCTGAAGCCTTGCCAAATCAGGATTTTCTACCATTGCTAAAGTTTGACCGCGGGTTACATAATTTCCGGGTACAAAACGTGCAGTTTTAATAATTCCTCCGGTGGAAGAAGACACGCCTGCCATTCCTGTTGGCGGCACATTGATCTGCCCGGTAAGCAGAATTTTGTTGGCAATATTTTCGTTACTAAGGGTTGTAGTTTCAATTCCTGCGGTTTTTTTCTGTAAATCGGTGAGTGTGATTTGGTCGCCGGAAATGGCGTATGTTTCCTGGGTTACCGTTTCCTCCTTTTTGGAACAGGAGAATAAAAGAACCCCGGAAAGCACTGCTATAATTGATTTTTTCATTTTTTTAATGGTTTAATTATTCTCCGCCAATCATTTTAGAGGCAATTCCTTTTTTATTCGTGAGTTCTGCTACTGTAATTCCAGCAAAATGTAGTAATACAAATACAGGCATCCAGTAGACCGCAAATTTGTGTATCTGTTCTGCCCTTTCCAGCGCCTGTTCTGAAGCAAGCTCCCACATCAGCGCAAAACCGGTGAGGATCTGCACCGCCAACAAAATATAGAAAATACTGTACACAGTTCCCTGAAGTTTCTCTTTTCCTGTAGATGATTTGGAGAAAGGATTAGGATATCTTACGCCTTTAGCTAATAGATATATTATTCTTAAAATGTAAGCGAAAACAAGCACATACGCGAAATTGATATGCCAATCGAACATCGGGTTAATGATGCTTTTCGCGATGCCAACTACACTTTCCTGGGGCACTTGAACATTATTTTTGCTCAGTTCTGCGGAGACAGCTGTAGTGATTGTTTTTTTAGACATCCAGTACATTCTTAAAAATCCGGTGGCAAAAAGTACCAGCATTGAAACTGCGATTAACCAGTGGATGAGCCTGTGGAGTGTTGTGAATTTTTTCATAGCTTTTATTTTTAAATTTCGTTTTGAAGTTTTAGTTGAAACTTCGCAGCAAAAAATTCTTTACTTATTTTTGAGCGTATTGAGTTCTATAATTTTTTCGTTCAAATTATTTTGAGCATCGATGTATCTGTTCTGAATATCAAGCGACTGATTCACTAAAATGGTATATTCCAGATAGTTGATTTCACCTTCTTTAGACAGTAAATCTGCTGTAAACATGATGGTTTGAGCGTTTTTTAAACCTTTTGTTTTATAATAATCGATTTCAGATTTCAGTTTCTGATATTCACCGTAGGTTTTTGCATATCTATTTTTAAAGTCACGAACAGCGATATCGTAATTGTTTTCGGCAATCTGCTGGTTAATTTTCTGGCCTTCAATCAATGATTTCTGTGCAGAATTAAAAACCGGAAGCGCCACGCCAACCAAACCGCTCTGAAAACGGTGAGTTCCGTTATAATACTTATCATCTGAACCGTTACCTTTCATGGTGGTTGAATTTATTCCGAGATTGAAACTCGGTAAAAGTTTGGCTTTTTCAGCTTCAAGTCTTGCATTTTCAATGTTTTTCTGATGCTCGAGTTGCGACAAAACTGTAGGGTTTCCGCTAAAATTCTCATCAAAATCCAAATTCAAAAGATAAAAACTCCCTTTTTCATTCCCGTATATTTCACCATCGTTAATCAGATAATTGAACTGATGAAGTGAAATTTCGCGGTCCTTCATCAAACTTTGGAGCTGAATTTCGGCCTGGCTTCGGTAAGCTTCAGCGGTGGTTTTCTCCAGAATGTTGCTTTCACCTGCTTTCAGCCGAATTTCGGAACGTTTGTAATAATTTGAATAAATGCTGTCGGCTTTTTTCAGGAGTTTCTGTTTTTCGTCCAGATAATTCAGATTATTGTAAACCAAAGCGATTTCCCTTTTCAGTTGCCATTTCTGTACATCCAGACCCAGCATTGCATTTTTCCACTGTTCCGTCAAAACCTGTTTTTGGGTTTTATAGAATTTCGGCAGCCGCAGCGTTTGGTTAACGGAAAAAGCGTTGTCCACATACGCAGAATTAATTTGTCCTATTTCTGCATTGATATTCAAAGGATCTATCGCTAGAGCAGAATTTTGGATGCGGTTCTGATAATCAACTTTCAGCTGGCCCGACTTTAAATTCAAATTGTTCTGAATTGCTCTTTCGTACGCATTTTCCAAAGAAATTGGAGTTTGCGAAAAGCTTTTCAGAAAAAACAATATTAAAAACAGACTGAGATATTTAGGTTTCATTATTTTAAAATTATTCATCTAGGTTAATGTTTTTTTTACGTTGGGGAAAATGTTTTTCAAACCAAATATAAACGGTTGGCAAAATGAAAAGCGTAAGGAAGGTTGCGAGTAGTAAACCTCCGATCACTACTGTTGCGAGTGGTCTTTGTACTTCCGCACCTTCACCCTGACTTATCGCCATCGGCAAAAATCCGAGCGAGGCAACCAAAGCCGTCATCAATACCGGACGGAGCCGCATTTTACCACCGATGCGCACTACTTCATTCAAATTTGAATGAATTTCCTTCTGTCGGTTAAACTCTGCAATCAATACAATTCCGTTAAGCA
>NZ_DAMBHK010000025.1:28227-30557 GCF_032060305.1 Kaistella sp.
ACACCTGCAGAAATACTGAAGTTCATTCCGCGCAGCCAAAGCGATAAAATTCCGCCAATAGCCGAAAGTGGGATTGTAGTGAAAATAATCAACCCATATTTCACTGAACTGAAGGCGAAATAAAGCATCAGAAGGATTAAAGCCAAACTGATAGGAACTGCAATACCAAGCCGTTGCTGCGCCTGTTGAAGATTCTCGAACGTTCCGCCGTATTTTATGGTATAACCTACGGGAAGTTTCAAATTCTTATCCACCATTTGCTGTAAATCCTGCACGGTCGACTGAATGTCGCGCCCTTTCACATTGAACCCAACGACGATTCGGCGGTGTGCTTCTTCGCGCTGGATCTGGTTTACACTTTCCTTTAATTCCACCTGAGCTACTGCGCTTAAAGGAATTTCAACACCAGTGGGCGTGGGAATCAGAAGGTTTTTTACATCTTCGAGATTTTTCCTGAGTTCCCCATCCAGACGGACTACCAAATCAAATTTTTTCTCTTCTTCGAAAACGGAACCCGCGCTCTGGCCTGCAAAAGCGGTATTTACCATTTTATTGACCTCACCGATGCTTAATCCATATTGGGAAAGTGCTGCGCGGTTATATTCAATTAAAATCTGGGGCATTCCGGAAATTGGTTCAACATAAATATTTTCTGCTCCATCGATTTTCTTGGAAATTTCGCCCAGTTTTTCAGCGTAAATCTTTAATGAATCGAGATTATCACCGAAAATTTTACATACAACATCCTGTCTTGCACCGGTCATCAGTTCATTAAACCTCATGTTAACCGGATATTGGAATGAATAGGTAACGCCCACAACATTTTTCTTCAGCTCTGCAGACATTTTTTCGGCGAGTTCGTCATATGATTTTGCGGAAGTCCATTCTTTACGTGGTTTTAGGATAATCATCATGTCGCTCGCATCGATCGGCATTGGATCGGTGGGTATTTCGCTGCTTCCGGTTTTCCCTACAATTTTTTCAATTTCAGGGAATTTTTTCAGCAGGATTTGTTGACTTTTTAAAACTGCATCGGTTGAAGTTTTAAGGTTACTTCCCGGTAAAACCCTTGTATCAACGGCAAAATCGCCTTCGGGAAGTGTGGGAATAAATTCTCCACCTAATTTAGTCATGATAAAAACCGAAACAAAGAAAAGTCCTAAAACACTGAAAAATAAGGGATTCTGAAATTTTAAAACTACCTTAAGAATTTTATCATAAACCGCTTCAAGCTTGTCCATCATCCGGTCGGCATAATTTTTCTTATGAGTAATTTTCTTGGAAAGAAACAGCGCGCTCATCATCGGGACATAAGTTAAAGACAGGATAAATGCACCTAAAAGTGCAAAAATCACCGTCTGCGCCATGGGTTTGAACATTTTACCTTCCACGCCTTCCAGTGTGAGAATCGGCAGGTAAACAATCAGAATAATAATCTGTCCGAATACCGCAGAATTCATCATTTTACCAGCTGAACTCTCCACGGTTTCGTCCATTTCTTTTGCGGTAAGGAAGTTTTTGTTGGCGAGCGTTGGGCCATGAAGCCTGTGTAGAATGGCTTCCACAATAATCACAGCACCATCCACAATCAAGCCGAAATCCAGCGCGCCTAAACTCATGAGATTTCCGGAAACCCCGAAGATGTTCATCATAATAAACGCAAAAAGCATGGAAAGCGGAATGACAGACGAAACGATAAATCCTGCTCTAAGATTTCCGAGGAAAAGCACAAGGACAAAAATTACGATCAATGCTCCTTCCAAAAGGTTTTTTGAAACAGTGCTGATCGCATTGTTTACCATCTTGGTCCGGTCGAGGAAAGGTTCGATGATTACTCCTTCAGGAAGGGTTTTGCGGATTTCGTCGATACGGATTTTTACATTTTCAATAACTTTATTGGAATTGGCGCCCTTCATCATCATCACCACCGCGCCGGCAACTTCACTTTTTCCGTTATAGGTCATGGCGCCGTAGCGGATGGCTTTTCCGTACTGCACTTTTCCAATATTTTCAATTAAAACAGGTGTTCCATCGGGAAGATTTTTTACGACTGTTTTTTCGATGTCATGGATTTTACCCATCAAACCTTCTGTCCTGATGTATAGAATTGTAGGACCTTTTTCAATATATGCACCACCAGTATTCTGGTTATTGTTTTCCAGAGCGGTGAAAACCTCCTGCATCGTCACTCCCATCGCTTTAAGTTGCGCAGGATTTACTGCAACTTCATACTGCTTCAGGTTTCCGCCAAAACTTGCAACATCAGCAACACCTTCTGTACCCAGAAGTTGTCGTCTTACAATCCAATCCTGAATGGTACGAAGCTCCAT
>NZ_DAMBHK010000026.1:0-13587 GCF_032060305.1 Kaistella sp.
TGGTTAGACATTTTTAAAAACGGTCTTGACTTATATTTCATAAAAACCGTGCATCATAAAGACATGTTTAAATAATGAATACAGTTCAGGAAATAAAAGCTGCACTTCAGGATTTAGCTCTGCCCGAAAAGGCTGCTTTTTTTCCACGGTTTTTTAAAGCCGGAAAAGGCGAATATGCTGAAGGCGACAAATTTCTTGGCGTTACCGTTCCCGATCAGCGAAAAGTTGTTAAAGAATACTGGAACCGGATTTCATTACAGGAAATTGCTGAACTTTTATCTTCAAAAATCCATGAACACCGTCACTGCGCTTTGCTCATGCTGGTAAATAAATTCGAAAAAGCAAAGACTGAAAAGGAGAAAAAAGAAATTGTCAACTTTTATCTGAAACATAAAAAATTCATCAACAACTGGGATTTGGTCGATAATTCTGCTTATAAAATCCTGAGCAGACATGCATACGAAACAAAGGATGATGACCTGTTAAGATCACTTTCTCGGGAAGAAAATATGTGGAGCAAAAGGATGGCCATTGTAGCGACAATGTTTCATGTAAAACGCGGAGAATTTTCGTTGCTTAAGGAACTGGCACTGTATAATCTGCAACATCCGCATGATTTAATGCACAAAGCTAACGGTTGGCTTCTGCGGGAAATGGGTAATAAAAATGTAGCCGAACTTCAGCATTTTCTTGTTAAAAATTACAAAAACATGCCGCGAACAACACTTCGTTACGCCATCGAAAAGTTTGATGAAGACTTAAGACAGGATTTTTTAAAAGGCAGAATTTAAAAACCACTAAGAATGACAGAATTATTTTATCTGCGCGAAATCTTTCACTATTTTCTGCACTTTATTTTCCCTGTTGTAATTGCGAGAGTTTTTTTTAAATCCAATTGGAGAAAAGCCTATTTTATCATGTTGGCGACCATGGCGGTGGATATTGATCATGTTTTTGCTAACCCCATTTTTGATCCAAGCCGTGCAAGTATAGGTTTTCATCCGCTTCACACTTATCCTGCAATCGCTGTTTATTTTTTAGGTACTATTTTTCTTAAAGGAAAGTACAAAATAGCCGCTGTAGGCTTACTATTTCATATGTTTACAGACTTTCAGGATTATTATTTCTGGCGATTAAATTTTAATTTCTGATTTATTTTTTAAATAATTATTCTGTTTTTGATAGGTTTTTTGTATTTTGTACAAAATTTTTTATGAAACTAAAAAACTTTCTTCACTGGACTTCTCTGGTCCCGGTCATCTCCGGTCTTTTTTATTTGGGCGGATTTTTAGTAGACAGTGTTATTTCTAATATTCTCGGAGGTTTACTGCTTTTCGGCAGCGTATTGGCAGCAGTACATCATGCAGAAGTTATCGCACATA
The DNA here is from genome assembly GCF_032060305.1 of Kaistella sp. Lineage (NCBI taxonomy): Bacteria > Pseudomonadati > Bacteroidota > Flavobacteriia > Flavobacteriales > Weeksellaceae > Kaistella > Kaistella sp. The sequence goes on from NZ_DAMBHK010000026.1 coordinate 1,383, forward strand.
AAGTGGGAGAACCTTACGGAACCATTATTCTGGCAATCTGTATCACAATTCTGGAAGTGGGTCTGATTATTTCCTTTATGCTCTCAGGCGGGGAAGGTGCAATGACCTATGCCCGTGATACGGTGTTTGCCGCGGTAATGCTTATTCTTAATGGGATTTTGGGCGCATGTATCTGGATTGGTGCCGCAAAATACAAAGAACAGTTTTTCATGCGCAGTTCCGGCACTACATATCTTGTAAGTCTTGTTGCGATTCTGGTGCTTACGCTAATATTACCTAACTATACCTCGAGTGTGCGGGGTCCATTTTATACTGAGGCACAGTTAATTTTTGTTTCACTCGCGTGTTTAGTAATTTATGGCACGTTTCTCAGGGTGCAAACGGTACGTCACCGGAATTTCTTTGTGATTGAAGAAGAAGACCATACCACCCATGAAGCCGATCCGCCGAGTTTACCAAAAACATTTCTAAGTTTAGGTCTGCTGCTTGTAAGTCTGGGTGTTGTAATTTTTATGGCAAAAGGACTTTCGCCGGTTATCGAAGATTTTGTAGAAAGTATTGGTGCCCCTAGAGCGCTGGTCGGCGTAATTATTGCGACGGTTGTTCTTCTTCCGGAAGGTTTTGCGGCAATTCGTGCGGCAAAGAATAATCAAATACAGACTTCTATCAATCTCGGACTTGGCTCTGCACTCGCGACTGTCGGGCTTACGATTCCGGTTGTTTCAATGGTTTGTATCTGGTTTGATATTCCGTTTGTCCTTGGACTGGATATGAAATCGATTATTCTGCTTGCACTTTCGGTATTTATAGTGATGCTTTCTTTAAGCCGCGGAAAAACGAACATTATGTACGGCGCCGTACTCATCGTGAATTTGGCGGCCTATATCTTCACTGTAATCGTACCTTAAAAATTAAAAGAGAATTTTCTGAGCCTGAAAATTCTCTTTTTTTATTCTTTTTACTTCAATTTCCTGGCGATTTCCATTTTATATGCCATGAGATTGGCAATGTTTGAGGCTTTGTAAATCGCAGCATCGGCGGTTTCACCTTCAAAATTTTCTTCCACGGTTTCAGTCCATAACTTTATCCAATGAGCAAAATGAGGTTTTTCAATCGCCACTTTTTCATTTACCGGAAAATGCATCGCCATAGGATTTCCTTTATACGAAGCCTGTCCGAAAAGTAAAGACTCCCAAAATGAATACATCTTCGGTAAATGGTGATCCCAGTTCACCTTCGCAACATCGGTAAAGAAAAACCCGATGGTTTCGTCTTTTGCCACCTTTTTATAAAAAGTATTTACCAAAAACTCTATGTCTTCTCTGGATTCTAATAATTTCATATCGCAAAATTAAGATTTTAAAACGATTGGTTTTATGACCAGGGTCGTTAATCGTTATTTGTAGGGCGGACAATTCGCGCTATCCGCTCATACTCCTCGCTCATCGGCTCCACTGCGTTCCGCCGCTTCGCTGTGGGGTAACCGCTGCTATCGCGGCCGCAGATAAGTTGCAGCAGAAAGCCCAGCTTTTCAAAATATCAGTTATTTTTGCATCATGAATCTGGAATTCTATAAAAATCAGGCCGCTCTAAAACATAAAGATCACAAAAAATTTCTGGATCAGCTTAAGAAAAAACCGCCTAAAAACCTCGATTACAAAGTTCAGGAAACCCACGACGAAGTTTTCAGTAAAATCGACTGTCTCCAGTGTGCGAACTGTTGCAAAACCACAGGACCGCTTTTCACCGAGAAGGATATTGAAAGAATATCTAAACATCTACGCATGAAACAGGCCGATTTCGAAGCCAAATTCCTGAGAACCGACGAAGACAATGATAAAGTCCTTCAAAATCTTCCCTGTTGGTTTCTGAATGCAGACGATACCTGCTCGATTTATGAAGTGCGTCCTAAAGCCTGTCGGGAATTTCCCCACACCGACCGGAAAAAAATTTATCAGATTAATCATCTTACCATTAAAAATACAGCGATATGTCCGGCTGCATTCGAATTTGTAGAACTTTTGAAGAAAAATCTGGAAAAATAATTCAGCTTCTAAACAAATCACAAACTTTAATAAATTGTGTTAAATTTATGAATCTGAAATAATTCCCTTTCCGAACCTGCGTTATTAACACACCAATAATTAAAAAATTGAATTATTATGAGAAAGTCGTTATTCGCAGTAGTTTTAATGGCTGCAGGTGTGAGTTTTGCCAACGCGCAGAGTACAGAAAAAGCAAAAAAACTGAAAGCAGAGAAAGCAGTAAAAACTGAGGTGCAAACAGTAGTGAATGCTGAGGCCGCCGCAGCCGTGCTTCCTGCAGAACCCACAGAAATAAAAGCTACAGAACAGGCCGCAGTAAAAACCGAAACTGCCGCAGAACTAAAACAGGAAGAAACCACTGAAAAACCAGCGGCGAAAAAACCGGAATCCATGTAAAAAATGTAAAGGTAAAAGTGAAAGAAGGAAGTCCTGCCCATTGGCAGGGCTTTTTCATACAAAAAAATCCCGCCATTAATGACGGGATTTCTGTTATATTTCGAGAAAATATTATTCTGCACTTGTAGCTTCTGCTGCCGGAGCTTCTCCTTCTGCTGCAGTTTCTTCTTCATCGTCTTCAACTGCTGCTCCACCTTTCATTGCCGTTCTAGACATCTTCACAGCTACTACTACTGCGTTGTCAGGATGCATGAATGTGAAATTGTTGGTTTTGATATCACCTACATACAGTTTGTTACCAATTTTAAGCGGAGTAACATCTACTACGATTTCGTCTGGTAAGTTTGCTGGTAATGCTTTTAATTTAAGCTTTCTGTAAGTTTGTCTCATTGCACCACCGGAAACAACACCTTTTGCACGACCTGTAATTCTTACAGGAACTTCCATCACTACAGGTTTGTCATCAGCTAACTGATAGAAATCTGCGTGAAGGATTTTGTCGGTGATTGGGTGAAACTGGATGTCCTGAAGTACGGCAGGAATTGTTTGTCCGTCAACCTCAATAGATACCGTGTGTGCTTCAGGAGTATATACCAAACCTTTAAAAGCTCTTTCTTCTGCAGAAAAATTTAAAGTTTCGGCTCCTCCGTAAACAACACAAGGAACTAATTCAGCATCACGTAAAGCTTTAGTAGACTTTTTGCCCACGCTTTCTCTTTTTGTACCTTGAATTGTAATTGATTTCATTATAATGTATTAAAAAATTTTAAGGGTGCAAAGATATGTAATTATTTTTTAAATAATAAATTTATCGCTAATCGATTTATGCTCGTGAACCATTTTCATGACATCTGCAAACAATTCGGCACAGGAAAGCACTTTAATTTTTGAAGAAAGTTCAGCTTTTACAGGGATTGTATCGGTTACGATCACTTCAGAAATCTTGGAATTTTCGATATTTTCGTAAGCTTTTCCTGAAAGAACAGCGTGGGTTGCCATGGCACGAACACTTTTTGCTCCTTTTTCTATAAGGATATCTGCTGCTTTGCAAAGTGTTCCGGCGGTGTCGATCATATCATCAATAAGGATTACATTTTTGCCTACTACATCACCGATAAGGAACATTTCTTCAATTACGTTCGCTTTTTTTCTTTCCTTGTAAGCAATTACTACCTCGGCACCTAAGTGACTTGCGTAATTTTTCGCTCTTTTTGCGCCACCCATATCCGGAGAAGCGATGGTAAGATTGTCTAAATTCAGTTTCTGTATATAATCGATGAAAATAGTGGATGCATAAAGATGATCCACAGGAATTTCGAAAAACCCCTGAATCTGATCTGCGTGAAGATCCATGGTCATGATTCTGGTGGCACCGGCTGCCGTAAGAAGGTTTGCCACTAATTTCGCCCCGATGGGTGCTCTAGGCTGGTCTTTTCGGTCCTGTCTCGCCAGACCGTAATACGGAAGAACTACGGTAATGCTTTTCGCAGAAGCTCTTTTTGCCGCATCAATCATTAATAAAAGTTCTAGAAGATTGTCTGCCGGCGGAAATGTTGAACCTATTAAAAATACCCTTCCGCCTCTTACGGATTGATCCAAAACCGGCTCGAACTCCCCGTCGCTAAAGTCCTGAAACTTAATTTTTCCTAAATCCTGCCCATAATGTTGAGCGATTTTTCCTGCCAAAACCTTGCTGGTTCTTGTAGAAAACAGATAACTTGCCTGATCAGCCATTTTTACTTTTTTAGATGGTGCAAATTTAAAAAAATAAAACCACCTGAAACAGTTCAAGTGGTTTTAAAGTTCGATTATTTTATTTTAGCAATCATGGGAATTTAACTCCTGAATAGCTGTTTACATTCACCATCGGCAGTGTAGACTTATAAGTCGTGTTTATCGCCTTGATAAATTCATTGGCAATTAATGCATACCCTCTTCCTGTAAGGTGTACCCCATCCAGAGAGAACGTTCCTCCCGTAACGAAAGTTGCTGTATATTTCACTCCATCAAACTGGATTCCTGATGCCTTGGATAACTCTATCATTTTAGCATTGGCATCTACGAAAGCTAAACCTTTAGAAGTAGCGATCGCTTTCAGAGAAGCATTATACGCAGCTGTCGCAGTTAAAACTTTATTTTTTTCTGTATTTGTCAGGATATACTGATTAGCCAATGGATAAGAAATTCCATTTAAATTAATACTTGCTGGCGCACCGGCAACCGGAGTTCCGATTACTGAACTTGTAGACAAAAGCACCAAATCTTCAGAAGTAGCCTGTCTTGCCTGCCCGTAAATCTGGCCAAAAGCTGTTGCAGTTTGTACTCCCAGTGAAGGTGTAAGCGCTAAAGTGAGCTGCGCAGAAAGATTGGTTAAAGAATTATCTACAATTAAAAGTGGGTTTGCAGAGGTAGCTGAAAGCAAATTGATACGGTCCCCAGCTCCGAACGCAGTAAGCGCCTGTTTTAACGGACCATATAATCCGCTGTTAAGTGCAGTAATATTTGATCCTAGTAAAGCCGGAGTCAGCGGATTGTAAGGAACTCTTGTAAAAAATGGAATGGATGTTACATTAGGAATATTTGCCATTACTCCTTTCGCCCCGTTGGCGGTAAGCGCATTTACATATCCGCTGATTACTGAAGCAAAAACATTTGGATCTGTAATATCATTGGAACCGTAAGTCGCTGGGTTTGTATTCCCTGTCTGGTCTACACCCGTGCCTCCACTGGTTGCATAAGAAAGCACATCGTTATTTCCGATCCAGAGAGAGAAAAATGTAGGTGCCTGAGCTACTGCATCGCCAATTACTGAAGAAGTTCCGCTTGTAGCAAATCTTACATAATAAGGGTTTGCCTGTCCCGTAGCCAATCCTGCCATGTTACCATAACCTGCGGCTCCTAAGTGAAAGGATTTCGCACCAGGAACCCCAAGGTTTTGATACGGTCCTCCAGGAGTAACATTATCCAAAGCTGCCGCTGGCGCTGATGGCACTGGCGACAACGCTCCATTCACTACCTGAAGATTCAGTTTGCCTGCAAAACCTGGTAGATTAGTAAAACCACCAGTGTTATTTGGCATCATAGGCTGCTTGAACGCTCCTCCACCCGCAAGCTGCATCTGTTGTGCGATCATGGAAGGGTAAGATTCGTTTTGCCCGTCAATGTATAACGCATTGTCACGGTAACCGGATGTAAGGGAGTTCCCTAAAGCTACATATTTGGTAAAGTCTGCATCTCCTTTAGAAACCACAATACTGCTTACGTCCTGATCAAAATCTGTGTCGCAGCTGATATTAAATAATAATGCTGAGACTGCTATTGTTGAAATTAATATTCTTTTCATAATTAAAATAATACTTAAAATGCGTTATAAGATAAACCTAAACCAAAGTAATATGCCTTAGCTTTAGCCTGTCCGTAGAAATCCAGGTAAGCGTTGTTAACAGTTCTTGGAGTCTGAAAATTGTACGCTCCGGACAAATCAATACCCAAACCTTTCCACTTGTAACCAATACCACCCGTAATTACATTGGCATTGAAAGATGGTGTTTCCGGGATGAAGTTTTCATCGCTGTAAGGAGACTCATCATAATAATAACCTAATCTTGCAGCAAAATTATCGGTGACCATATATTGTGTTCCCACTCTCCAGCTTTGTGTGCTGTGGAAATTTTTAGGTGATACCAATTTTGTTGGATCATCAGGCTGATTCCCCACCGGTGCATTCTCGAAGTCTAAAGTTAGCTGTTGGTATCTATCCCAACCACTGTAGTTGAAATCCCCTGAAATCTGCCATTTCGGAGTAATTTTATAGGTAACCCCAAGCGTGTACTCATCAACCAGGGGTAAAATAGCTTTAAATTTATCCTGTCCGTTGGCATCTAATCCCAACAGAGGGTAAAGGCTCGACGACACATTAAAACTCGCAACACCTTCATCTGCTTTCATATCAACAGGTGATCGGTAGGCAATACTCACATCCAGTTTTTCGCTTGGTTTAAAATAGAAACCTAAGCCAAATCCTTTTCCTGTGGCCTGATCATCTTTAATGTTTAAAGTTCCTCCCAACTGCGAAACTGTTTTAGTCCAATCCACGGATCCTTTTGCATAGATAAAACTACCTCCTAAAGAAACCCATGGTGCGAGTTTGAAAGATACCATTGGCTGAAAATAAAATGCTTTCAGTTCAATTTTCTGCACAATTTCGCGTCCTGCCCAATCGCTCGGCCATTCAACCGTACTTCCGAAAGGTGTCGCAAAGCTGAAACCAACCGAAACCTCATCTACAATCTTATAAGCCACTGCCGCATAAATTGGTGTCCCCATAGGATTTTCGGTACTGTAAGATTCAAGAGTCGAGGGATTTTGATAAGAAATGTCTGCGTTAATTCCAAATCCTCCCGCAGCAACACTCAGCTTGTTGGGGATAAAGGAAATACCTGCGGGGTTGAAAAACCCTACACTCGCATCTTCTGCGTGGGCACTTGTATGTGCCATAGCGAGTTGTTTCACGCCCTGTAATGCCACTCTAAAACCGCCCGCCTGCGCAAGAATCCCGGCTAAAAGTGCTGTTGTTACAACGATTTTTTTCATAAATTCATTATTAATGTTCCAAATATAAAATTATTTTTTAAACAAATGTTAATTTATCATAAATTATTTTAAACTACTTCGGGCTTGTGCCGCCTGTTTAATTTTACTTTTACAATATTTTATTAAAAATGCCTGTAAAAACAGACTTTTCTGCTGAAAATTGATCTCGGCTTACAGCATTTATTTAAATTAAATAGTACCATGGAAACCATAACAATTACAATTTTTTTGAATTATATGATTTGCATAATAATATTAAAATTAATGCATTATTCATAACAGATGCTGAATTTATATGAAAAATACTAATCCTCCCATGAAATTCTCAAAGGCATGGTTTGCACAAATAAATTTATACTAAATTTGCATGAATTTAATCAAAAAAAACAATATGAGTTGTGGATGTAAAACATCCGGCGATTCGTCCCATTCATGCGGAACAAAATCTGCGAATGGCTGTGGAAGTGTAGATACCTGCGGAAATAGTTATAAACTTAGTGTTTTCGATTGGCTCTCGAATGTTAACAATCCATCAAAATCACAAACTGATTTTGTGGAAGTAAGATTCAAGAACGACCGTAAATTTTTTTATAAAAACGTACATCAATTACCGCTTCATATAGGAAGCGTTGTCACAGTAGAATCAAGTCCGGGTCACGATATAGGTGTAGTGAGCCTTACCGGTGAGTTGGTAAAAATTCAGATGAAAAAGAAACATGTTTCTGAAGATAACCCACTGAAAATCTACCGTTTGTCCAATCAAAAAGACATTGAGGTTTGGCACGAATCCAGAGGTAAAGAAGAAGCCGTGAAAATTCAGGCCAGAAAGATTTCTTACGCATTAAATCTTGATATGAAGATTACCGATGTAGAATTTCAGGGCGATGGTGCGAAAGTAACTTTTTACTATACTTCAGACAGCCGTGTCGATTTCCGGCAGCTGATCAAGGAGTACGCCTCTGCTTTCCGTACGAAGATCGACATGAAACAAATTGGGTTCCGTCAGGAAGCTGCAAAAGTTGGTGGTATCGGCTCTTGTGGGCGCGAATTATGCTGCTCGACCTGGCTTACAGATTTCCGTTCGGTGAACACCAATGCTGCACGTTATCAGCAGTTAAGCATCAATCCTCAAAAATTAGCGGGTCAATGTGGTAAACTGAAATGTTGCCTCAATTATGAGCTCGACAGTTATCTGGATGCGCTCAGCGACTTCCCTTCGTCTTCAACAACGATTGATACAGTGAACGGAAAAGCTTTCTGTATTAAAATCGACGTCTTCAAAAAAAGAATGTGGTTTGCGTATGTAGACCGGTCTATGGCGTGGTATGATCTGGATGTACAGGACGTAAAGAAACTTATTTCGCAAAATAAAAAAGGCGAGAAAGCACCGCCACTGGAAGAACTTCGCAACCAGCACGATATTCCGGTAAAATCAGTCGATCTGATTCAGGAAAATAATATGGACCGTTTCGAGAAGAAAAACCGAAACTCCGGTAAAAACCAAAACAGGAAAAAACCGAACGGTCCGAAAAATAATCCTAATCAAAAACCTGAGCAGAAGGCCGCTGGCACTCCTCAACGCAAAAACACACCTGAGAAGAAACCTCAGAATGCAAAGTCCCAGGCTCAACCGCAAAATGCGAAACCACAAAACCAGCAGGCGAAAAAATTTAAAAAGAAACCTCAGCCTAAACGTGATGACAATGCATAAGATATTGGGTGTTTTTTCCGTTTTGCTAATGTTTACAGGATGTTCAGATAATTCCGAAACGGTGGATATGAAAAACCTCAACGGAATCTGGCCCAAAAAAGCCGAACAGAAATTCGATTTTGTAATTGCGGATGCAGAAGCTCCAAAAAATATTATATTTGTTGTAAGGAACAATAATGATTATCCCTACAGCAACATTCGATTTATCGTAAATTTCATGGAGGCTGGTGCCAAAAACAAAACTACAGACACACTGAATTATGTTTTGGCGAAACCCAATGGCGAGTGGCTGGGGAAAGGATTTGGTGATACCAAAGAAACACTGTTTCAGTATAAAGTAAATTATAAATTTCCTAAAAACGGCGGTTATTCCATCGGTATTGTCCAGGCAATGAGAACCGACAGTTTGAAGGGCATTGAGGATATTGGTGTAAAAATAGAAACGGCAAAACCGTAACATCATTTATGGAAAACAAAAAAAACCAGGGAAGCAAACCAAAGCAGACTTTTCCGCTTCCTCCAAAAAAACAAAGGGACACTGGCTGGAAGAAGTGGGTGAAATTCGTTTGGATGGCACTAATTGCTGTAATTTTAGGAATTGCAGCGGTATTTTTTGCAACCTCACAGGGATTTCTGGGCAGCATGCCGGATGTGAAGGAACTCGAAAATCCTGACATCTATGTAGCTTCCGAAATTTATTCCTCCGATGGTAAATTACTGGGCAAATTCGAAAAAGAAAAAACCCAGCCCGTAACTTATAAAGATCTTCCGCCTCATCTTATTTATGCACTTCAGGCTAAAGAGGACGAACGATTCAAAGAACACTCAGGTATTGATTTACAGTCTGTTGCAAGGGCTGTTGTATACGGCGGACAGCGTGGTGGTGGGTCTACAATCACCCAGCAGCTGGCAAAACTGCTTTTTACCGACAGGGTTTCGCAAAATAAAATTCAGAGAGCATTTCAAAAGCTTAAAGAGTGGGTTGTTGCGGTAAGTCTGGAGAAAAGATACACCAAAGAGGAAATCATTACGCTTTATTTCAACAAGTTCGACTTCCTTTATAATGCCAACGGAATCGAAATGGCTTCAAGAATTTATTTCAACAAACCTACTTCCAAACTTACGCTTCCTGAAGCAGCGATGTTCGTTGCCATGCTCGAGAATCCGGTGAAAAATAATCCGATGCGAAATGAGAAGCGTGCAAAAGCCAGAAGAGATGTCGTTCTGGATCAGATGGTGAAAACCGGCTACATCGATCAGCAAACCTACCAGAAAGCGGTAGATACTCCGATCGTTTTAGATTACCATCCGGTAAAATCTATCGACGAAGGATATTCCGCCTATTACAAATTCTATCTTAGAAAAGAAATTGAAGGTTACTTAAAAGACTACGAAAAGCAAACCGGAAAAACATTAAACCTTTTCAAAGACGGATTGAAAATTTATGTCACTCTGGATTCTAAAATGCAGATTTATGCAGAAGAGGCGATTAAAGAACACCTTACCGATCTTCAGCAAAGATTTGATGCAGAACAGCGCGGACGTAAACAGAGACCATTCTATTTCCTTGATGATAAGCAGATTGAAGGAATCATGGTGCAGGCCATGAAGAGAACCGGCAGATATAAACAGCTGAAAAACGCTGGTGTTCCGGAAGATTCTATCATGATGGATTTCAAAAAACCAATCAAGACTTCAAGATTTACCTGGAATGGTGAAGAAGAAGTTGAAATGTCGCCTTGGGATTCCATCCGTTATCACAAACAGATTGCTCAGGCAGGATTAATGTCTATGGTTCCCGGAACCGGCGAAATTAAAGCCTGGGTTGGAGGGATCAACTGGCAGCACTTCCAATACGATCATATTAAGCAGGGGAAACGTCAGGTTGGCTCAACGTTCAAACCCTTCGTTTACGCCACTGCGATTATGAAATTGGGTATGACACCTTGCTCTACTGTATCCAACGCAACTTACAGAAAAGGAACCTGGACAGTGGAAGGATCCGGCGGAATGCTCACTCTGAAAGACGCACTTGCCCACTCGAAAAACCCAGTGGCAGTAAGACTTATTGAAATGACGAGCCCTAAAAGCGTAATTCAAACCGCAAGAGATTTAGGAGTTACCGAAGAAATCCCGAACGAATACGCAGTAGCGCTGGGATCTTCCGACATTACCATTTATGAAATGCTTGGTGCCTACAGTGCTTTTGCCAACTACGGAAATTACATAAAACCTGAAATGATCTGGCGTATAGAAGACGCAAACGGCAGGGTAATTAAGGAAGTAAAACCCCTTCTGAAGGAAGTGATGAACGAACTCTATGCCTATACCATGATCGATCTGATGAAAGGGGTTGCTGAATATGGTACCGCATCCGGCGAACTTGGAAGAAGAGGCGTGCAGAAAGGAATTGAGATTGCTGCAAAAACCGGAACCACCCAAAACAATTCCGACGGTTGGTTTATGGGAATTACGCCAAATCTCGCCACCGGAGTTTGGGTTGGCTGGGAAGACCGTGCGACCCACTTCCGCGGAACCGGCGAAGGTCAGGGTGCTAAAATGGCACTTCCCATCTGGGCAATATTCATGAAAAAAGTCTGGGCTGATAAAGATCTTGGCGTTACGGTAGAAGATAAATTCATTAAACCTTCAAACTGGACCGGAAGCTGCTCTGATCTTCAGGGATTAGGCGGATACGGTGATGAAGGCGGGCTTCAGACCATGGATGAGCTTAAAAATCCTAAAATTGAAGATCCTGCAGCTGCTCCAAAAAAATCTAACGGCAGAAAAGAAGAAAACGTCAACGAAACCATCAATACCGGCGACGAGATCGACTTCAATAAATAATATTGCTCAATTAAACCATATAAACATCCTTTCAATTTTTTTGGAAGGATGTTTTTTTTAGCGAACTTTGAAAGATGAATTTAAATAAAATTACCCAACAATATTACTCCCTTTTCCCCGCAGATTTATCGGGCAACACCATGCAGCGACAAACACCGGGAGTACTTCTGGCAGCAGTAGAAATCGAAAAATTTCAGACTCCGGAACTCATTCTTTTTAATGAAAAGCTCGCAGAAGAAATCGGGTTGGGAAAACTTGAAGATGAACAGGATGCCATGTTTCTGAATGCAGCAGATGTTCCTCAACACCTTCAAACTTACGCCACCGCTTATGCCGGCCATCAGTTCGGCAATTGGGCCGGGCAACTCGGTGATGGCAGAGCAATTTTTGCAGGTGAAATCGCAAATAAAAACGGCAAAAAAACAGAACTCCAGTGGAAAGGCGCAGGCGCTACTCCCTACTCCCGACATGCGGACGGCCGCGCGGTGCTTCGCTCCTCAGTCCGCGAATATCTGATGAGTGAGGCCATGCACCATCTCGGCACTCCTACGACAAGAGCTTTGTCGCTGTCTTTTTCCGGTGAAAATGTCCTTCGTGACATGATGTACGACGG
>NZ_DAMBHK010000026.1:13687-29988 GCF_032060305.1 Kaistella sp.
CTTTGTCGCTGTCTTTTTCCGGTGAAAATGTCCTTCGTGACATGATGTACGACGGGAATCCGGAATACGAAAAAGGCGCCGTGATGATGAGAACAGCCGAAAGTTTTCTGCGTTTTGGGCATTTCGAACTGCTTTCTGCTCAGAAGGAAACCGAAGTTTTAAAAAAACTGACCGATTTTACCATACAAAACTACTTTCGTGAAATTGATTCTAAAAGTTCCGCAAAATACGCGGAGTTCTTTGCAGAAGTTTCAGACAGAACCTCAGACCTTATCGTGGAATGGTATCGGGTGGGATTTGTTCACGGGGTGATGAATACCGATAATATGTCGGCATTAGGTTTAACAATCGATTACGGACCCTTTTCTTTTCTGGATGAATACAGCTTAAATTTTACTTCAAACACCACCGATTTGCCGGGCCGCAGATATGCTTTCGGAAATCAGGCTAAAATTGCCCAGTGGAACCTCTGGCAACTCGCGAACGCACTATTTCCTTTAATTAAAGACGAAAAAATTCTGGAGAAAATTCTGAATGATTTCAGTACAGATTTCTGGCGAAAACATGATAAAATGATGGCCGCAAAATTTGGCTTCAATGAAGTACTGAAAAATGATGATCAGTTCTTTACCGATGCGCAGAAAATCATGGAAGATCTAAAAATAGATTACACGCTGTTTTTCAATAAATTAGAAACCTTAAAAGAAGACACAGACTTGAAATCTCATTTCTGTAATATTTTCTACCACAACCTAACCGATGAGCAGTTTTCAGCATTTGATAAATTCACCGAATCTTATTTTGAAAGGTTAAAATTAAATACCATTTCAGAAACCGAATCTAAGCAACTGATGCAGCAGAACAACCCGAAATTTGTTCTCCGAAACTATCTTCTGTTTGAATGTATCAATGAAATTAACAGCGGTAAAAGAGATTTGCTGAATAAACTTCTTACGGCATTGGAAAATCCTTATACAGAAATTTATCCTGAATTTTCGCAAAAACGGCCCTCTTTGTATGACGGACAGACAGGAAGTTCCACGCTTTCATGCAGTTCTTAAATTTTATTACTTTTGCCGAAATTTTTCACCTTGGTATTTAAACAAAAATTTACAGATTTTCTTAAAACTGTTTTCCCTGCAACAAAATGCGAAATTTTATTATTTCTGATTTTTCTTACTGTTTATGGGATTTTGGGGTCATTTATCGCCATTAATTACCGAATAATTTTTGATGACAGAATTCCGTGGGATGCCTATTTCAGCTTTGATAACCGAGCTATTGTAATGACCGGCGGCGGCTTTGAGAGGCATCCGCTTGCCAATTATTATTTTGACTGGCTTCGCGAGTTTGCCTATCTTTTTTCCGGTGGAAAAAAAGATGAAACTTTCCGTCTGGTTTTGGCCTGGTGCAGCAACTTTGCGATAAGTTTAAGTTTAATCCAGATTTACAAATATTTAAAAAATATCATTGCATTACCAAAGAAAATCAGTGTGCTGATTGTCTTCTTCTTTGCCTTTTTTACGACCAATATTTTACTTTCGTTCACCCCGGAAACCTACACATATACTCTGCTTTTCCTGGTACTTTTTAATTACTATGCGGCCTTAAAACTAAAAAAAGAGCAAAAAATACCTGCGGCGGCACTTACTTTGGCGGTCGTTTCGGTAGGCGGTTTAACGGTTACCAATGCCGTAAAAATTTATATCCCACTACTTTTTGAAAACAAAATATTCCGTAGCTGGAAAAAGTTCGGACATGCATTCCTGAGCGTTTTTATTTCCGTTGCTGTTTTTGCCCTTTTATTTCTCAACCGGTTGAATTTCAATTATATGAATTTCTTCAATAAATCCGGTGAGCAGTTAGAAAAATTTTCAAAACCCAAAGTTACACCCATCTGGGATATGATATCATCGTGGTTTTTTGGTGGGAACATGCTTTTTCCGGGATTCGTGCTGCGCGATTATCACAACAAAAAAGGATTTGAATACAAAGCGCTTTTCATGGATGTTTATGCTTCATGGATTCCTTATATTTTTGTCGCTGCAGTATTGCTTTTGATTTTATGGAGTTATGTGAAAAACTTCAGAAATAAATTTGTTCAGATGCTGATGATTTCGTTTTTGGTGGATATTATCATTCACTGCATCCTGAAATTCGGCCTCCACACTTCTTACATTTATGGCGGCCATTTCGTTTTTGTAGTTCCGTTGCTCATCGGCTGGCTTTTTTATTCCTACCGGAATTCGCCAAAAACACTTTCGTTTATTTATGCTGCGGTCTGGTTTTTATTTTCCTATTTAATACTGAACAACACGTTGAGAATGCAGGAATTCTTCGATTTCCTTAATGCATATTACCAATAAAAAGAACGCATTCCAAAGGATGCGTTCAGTGTCTGTATCAGGAAATAGCTGCTATTTAATTTCTACGCAACCTACTCTACCGCCCGCATTTCCTGTTGGCTGGGTTTTAAAATCATCAGGTCCTGCGTGAATGATCAGTGTTTTACCCAATATGTTTTTGGTTTCATCAGTACAGCCAATACACCACTTATCTGTGCTGAACTGTAATCTTGCTGTTCCGTCTTTATCGGCATTCAGGTTTCCGATATCGCCTTTGTGATATTCATCGTGTCCCCATTTTCCGTGAGATTCGGTAGTGGGATTCCAGTGTCCGCCGGCAGAACTGGCGTCGGTTGCAGAACAGTCTCCTTTTTCATGAAGGTGAACTGCGTGAATTCCCGGTGTCAGCTTGTAAACATTCAAATCCAGTGCAACATTTTTACCGGTTTGGGTAAATTTTGCCGTTCCTTGTGTTTCTGTTCCGCTTTTGGAATTTATTACGTAATTTTTTGTGGTTGAGCACGATACAGCCAAAACTGCGCTGCAGGCGAGGATCGAAAATTTAGCGATTTTCATAACTTTTTATTTTAGTGTTAAGATTCATAAAGGTAAGCATAATTTCAGGTAGAAGATAAGGTGCCTTTCAGCTGCATAATTTGACCTTTCGGGTATAAAAATTTTCAGCAAAATTCGTTCCGCAATAAATTTGCTTCATAAAACTGCAAATCATGTCAACCTTTATCCTCTCCAAAATTCTCGCAATTGTATTACTCATTATGGGATTTTTCATGAATGCCCAAATATCGATTTCGGGAAAAGTAAACTTTAAAAACAAAGGAATTAAAGATGTCTCCGTAACGCTTAAAAACACTTATGATGGTTCCACCACTGATGAAAACGGAACGTTTTCATTCCACACCTCGGAGAAAGGACATCATATCCTTGTATTTTCGCATCATAAATTTGTTGAAGTTGAAAAATCGGTCATCATCGAAAACCTACCGCTAATCATTAATGCGGATTTGAAAGAGCAGATTTCAGATATCGACGCTGTGGTTATTTCCGCAGGATCAATTGAAGGCAGCGACCGGAAAAGAGCGACCGTGCTTCTGACGCCCATTGATATTTACACCACTGCAGGAGCCAATGGCCAGGTTACCTCAGCGCTGGAAACACTTCCCGGAGTGCAGAAAATCGGGGAAACCGAAGGTCTTTTTGTGCGTGGCGGCACCGGTGCTGAAACCAAATTTTTCATGGACGGAAACCTTGTGAATAATTTCTTCGGAAATTCTGTTCCGGGAATCAAGGCGATGGACCGGCTGAATACTTCACTTTTTAAAGGAAATGTTTTTTCCAGCGGCGGATATTCTGCGATATACGGTCAAGCGCTGTCCTCGGTTCTTATTCTGGAAAGCATCGATTTTCCTGAAACAAACGCTGTCGATATCGGTATTTCGCCGATATTTTTGAGCGGCGGTTTCCAGAGTGTAGATCAGGCGAAAACTAAATCTTTCGGTGTTTCTGCAGCGTACAGCCATTTGGGTTTAATGACTAAAATACTGAAATTCAACAATAATTTCACGAAGGCGCCTGAAAGCTTTGGCACCAATTTTAATTTCAGGCTTAAAAATAAAAACGGTGGAATCTTTAAATATTACGGAAGTTTCGACACCAATACCTTCGCACTTCAGGAAGAAAGTCTGGAACCTGAAACCGATTCCGACAATACTGCATTGAAAGGTAAAAATACTTTTCACAATTTTTCTTACCGGCAGAAATTCGGGAAATATCTGGTGAATCTCGGCAGTTCTTATTCGTATAACCAAAATATTATCGATTTAAGCAACACCTTTCAAAACTCGGAATCCAACCCAAATTCGATCAATAGTACCGGAAATTATTTTAACGCAAAAGGAACATTAGAAAAGAAAATCAACAAGATTTCAGCGATGAGAGGCGGAGTAGAATTTAACCAAACGCGGGAAAATACGTCTGTTGCTATTTCCCCTATTTCCTATCCTTTTCAGGATCAAATTACCTCGGTTTTTGCGGAGACTGATCTGGGTTTCAGCAATCATTTTTCTGCAAAAGTTGGGTTAAGATCCGAATATTCATCCGCTGTTGATCAGTGGAATCTCGCGCCCCGACTTGCTTTTGCTTACAGGATTTCAAAAAACTGGACCAGTTCGCTCGCTTATGGAATATTTTATCAAAACCCCGAAAACAAATACTTTGGAACTTATGACCTAAATTTTCAGAAAGCAGAACATTATGTTCTGCAGGTTCAGAAAGCTGAAGAAGGCAGAAGCCTGCGGGTGGAGGCCTTTTACAAAAACTACACGAATCTGATCAAAACAAAAGTCGAAAATTACCTTCCGGCAGCAATTAACAACAATGGAGACGGTTTTGCGAAGGGCATTGAGTTGTTCTGGCGAGACAAAAAATCCCTTAAAAATATAGATTACTGGATTACGTATTCGTTTCTGGATTCCGAAAGAAATTTTCAGAATTATGACCGAAGTTTATTCCCAAATTTTGCTGCAAAGCATACGCTTTCGGTGGTCGCAAAAAAATTCGTGCCCGACTGGAAAACCGGTTTCAACTTCTCTTACACTTATGCTTCAGGAAGACCCTATTATCATTTCCTTACCAATGAAAGCGGGGATTATTATCTAAACACCCAAGGGAAACTGAAAGACTTTAACTCATTGAATTTCAGCCTTAATTATCTACCGAATTTAGGTAAAAAAGAAGCGAAAGCATTCACTATTCTGGTGCTTTCCGTAAACAATATCTTGGGCCAGAAGAATATTTACGGATACAACTTCTCGAATGATGGGATGCGGCGTAAACCAATTTTACCTTCTGCAAATACCTTTGTATTTATCGGCGCATTCATCAGTTTCGGGATCGACAGGACGCAGGAAGCGATCGACAAGAATCTTTAACGGTTCAGGAAAGAAAACCTGCCTTTCGGGTAAAAACTTTCTTTGGAAAGTACCTTTAACAGATACCTTTATCCCATCAAAAAATAACCACTAAAATTTGTATATATGAAAAAATTAGTCTTCGGAATCTGCCTCTTTATCGGAATGAATGCATTTTCTCAAACCGCTTACGAAAAAGCAATGTCAGAAAAAATTGCGCTTGTTGAAAACCATAAAACCGCAGACGAATTCACTGCTTTGGCAAATGATTTTAAAAGGATTGGTGACAAAGAAAAAACACAGTGGCTTCCGTATTATTATGCTGCTTTTTCCACGATCCAGAAAGGAAGAATGGCGATGCGTGAAGGAAAACTCAGCGACCTAGATCCCATTGCCACTGAAGCACAGAAATTCTTGGATTTCGCCATGGATTTGAGCAAAGACAATGCAGAAAACCTCATTCTTCAAAAAATGATTCACGGGCTGAAAATGATGGTAAATCCACAGGAACGTTTTATGAGTGAAGGGATGCTGGCCGCCGACGCCTTATCTAAAGCTGAAAAAATTGATGCCGAAAACCCGCGACTAACCCTTATGAAGGCTGAAGACACCTATTTCACGCCCGAACAGTTCGGCGGAAGCAGAGCCAGAGGACTGGAACTTTTTCAGAAATCACTGGATCAGTTCAAAGTATATAAGACAAAATCTGCTTTGGACCCGAACTGGGGAAAAGGCGAGGCAGAATATTTTATCGCCAATAAACCGTAACATATTAAAAAAATCTCCTGAATGTTCAGGAGATTTTGCTGTAATTAAAGTCCGTAAACAATACCAATACTTGGGATAAAACCTCCGCCGAGAAATGATTTTTGGTTATTATAAAGCACATTATACATCCCGCCGATCTGCATATAAGTCCGTTCCCCCAGCCGCTGCATATAGCCGCCGCCAAGATACAGGGCAGCTTCATCACCAGAGTATTTCAAGTTATCCACTTTATTTTTCTGGTTGATAAAATATTCCTGAAACATTCCGCTCAGGAAGAAACTGCGCGAAAAGTAATAATTCACAAAAGGTCCTACACCCACCATGCTTGATGAATAGTATTTTGAGTTTGACCAGTTAACGTTACTCGCAAGACCGGTTTCCAGATTTTCGGTAACCTTATAACCGACTCTTGGTGAAAGGTAAACGGACACTCCGCCACCATCTCCAAAAGCACCGCCAAGTCCGGCATATCCGCCGAATGTCCATTTCGAATCAGGATTACTGACCGTTGTTGCAGTTCCGATCTGGGCTCTCACACCCACTGCTGCAATGAACGTCAGGAGAAGAATAATTTTTTTCATAGATGTTGAATAATAGATAAAATTAAACCTTTTTTTGAAATTGATATTTTCAATAACCGCAAAATATTTTGTTTTAGAGCATTTCTGAATGTTCGGAAGAGAGGAAAAAAGAGGTTTTAGCCCCGATGGAAGCGGCATCCTTTATCTTTTTGGCAGAAAAGATAAAGATACAGCGTACAGCGGGTCGGGTTTTCCAAAAGACATCCGGAGTTTGTTGCTCCTGAAAAATATGCATTTAAAACCGTAAATTTGCACCGTGAAACTTTCCCTTGACGAAAGTGTAACTAAAATATGAAAATAGTAGTAGGTTTATCGGGCGGTGTAGATTCCAGTGTTGCCGCCTATTTGCTGCAAAAACAGGGTCACGATGTGGTGGCGCTATTTATGCGGAACTGGAATGATGCATCGGTAACTCTCGAGGACGAATGTCCGTGGATTGAAGACAGCAACGATGCGCTGATGGTGGCCCAGAAGCTTGGAATCCCCTTCCAGGTGATCGACATGAGCGAACTTTATAAGGAAAAGATCGTTGATTATATGTTCGCCGAATACGAAAACGGCAGAACGCCAAATCCTGACGTTTTATGCAACCGCGAAGTGAAGTTTGACGTCTTCATGAAAACAGCCTTATCTCTTGGTGCTGAGAAAGTTGCAACCGGACATTACGCACGCGTGAGTTCGGATTTTGATGAAAACGGAAAAGAAATTTTCCACCTTCTGGCGGGGAAAGACCAGAATAAAGACCAGTCTTATTTCTTATGCCAGCTGAACCAGGATCAGCTTTCGAAAGCGCTGTTTCCGATTGGTGAGCTGACGAAACCCGAGGTGCGTGAAATCGCCAGGGAAATGGGATTGGTAACTGCTGATAAAAAAGATTCTCAGGGATTGTGTTTCATCGGTAAGGTGAGCCTGCCCACTTTTCTGCAGCAGCAACTCCAACCAAAAGAAGGTGAAATTGTTGAAATATTCAACGATTTTGCTGAATATCATACGGAAAAACCTCGTTTTGGATCAAAATTAGAGGAATTACAGTTTCTTTCACGAAAAATAAAATACCGTAAATCTGACGGAAAAGTCATCGGCAAACATCAGGGCGCGCATTATTTCACGATTGGACAAAGCAAAGGTTTGGGAATTGGTGGGCATAAAGAATCGTGTTTCATCATTTCCCGTGATATGGAAACGAATACGATTTTCGTCGGTGAAGGAAGAAATTTCCCGGGACTTTTCCAATCTGCTTTAAAGATTGCTACTCCGGAAATCCATTGGGTTCGCGAAGATCTGCGTTTAAAAGAAGGCGACTCGATGAAAGTAAAAGCCAGAATCCGCTATCGCCAGGCTTTGGAAGATGCCACTTTATATCAGTTTGAAGACGGACTATATATCGAGTTCGAAAATCCGCAGTCTGCAGTAGCTGAAGGCCAGTTTGCAGCGTGGTATCTGGAGGATGAACTTATTGGGAGCGGCGTGATCAGCTAAACACAGCATTTAAATTAAATAAAAAAGGCGGAACTAAAAATTCCGCCTTTTATTTGCTTTATTTCGAAAGCCAGTCTTTAAAATCCTTCACCCGGTCGCGGCTTACCGTGATTTCTTCATCGGGCTGGAAATCCATTTCCACTTTGTAATAAGGCGATGTGTGGATGTTTTTGATGTAATTTGAGTTGATGATAAACTGCCGGTTTACCCGGAAGAAACATTTCTTATCAAGGACTTCCTGAAGCTCGTCTAAGGTGAAATCGGTGGGATAAGTACGTTCTTTGGTCTGGAGGTAAACAATCTTATTTTCGCTGAAAAAACAGGAAACTTCTTCGGTCTGAACAATTTTCAGATTGTAACCAATTTTAACCAAAATTCTGGAAAGCTTCTGCTTCTCTTCTTTAATTAAAGATTTGATCTGCTTTAAGTTATGACTGCTTTCTGTTGGAAGGAAACTTCTGTATTTTTCGATCGCCTGTCGCAAATCCTCTTCCATAATCGGTTTCAAAAGATAATCGATTGAATTGAGTTTAAAAGCCTTCAAAGTATACTGATCAAAAGCCGTGGTGTAGATGATGAAACTTTTGGTCGGTATTTTTTCGAAAATATCGAATGACAGCCCATCACCCAAAACGATATCAGAAAATATAAGATCCGGATGCTGGTTTTCTGAAAACCACTGTGCACCTTCTTCTACAGAATTTATAGTTGCAACTAATTCTAAATCAGGAAATAAAGTCAATAATCTTTCCAATTTTCTGGCAGCGGGTTTTTCGTCTTCTATAATTACGGTTTTAATCATATCCAAACTTAAAATTTTATTTGTATTTATCCATTAATTCACGGATTTTCTTCTTTTCCCAGTCGGTTCCAAAAATAAAATTGGGAACAAAAACACTCAGGGCATGCGCTAAAACGCCGATTCCCCATAAAATTGCCGTCCAATAATTATCCATGTCATACAAACTGTCGCCGCCCTGCACATTTCTGGCAACAAGAAACAGGTTGACAATAATGTAGACGAAAAAGTGGATGTAGAACTCTTTAAGTTCTTTTACTTTTCTTTTGGCTTCCCTGTAGATGTTGTTATCGGGATGATTTGTTTCCATGATTTTAGTTATTTGCCTGTTTTTCTTTTTCCATTATTTTGCGGATCTGTTTTTCTTCCCAGTCTCTTCCGATTCCGAAGACCTGCAGTGCGTGGGAAGCAACGCCTATGCCCCAACCAAGCATGGGCCACCAAAACCATTGATATTCTGGTACGGTCTTTAGGTTGATGAAAATTAAAAACGGAATTACCAGGCAGTAAGAGATCAGGTTTCCGTAAAAACCTTTCAGTTCTTTTACACGTTTAAAGGCTCTGTCGTAAGCCAGTGATTCTTCGGAGGGTTGTGGTGTCATCGCGGTAATTTTTTGAGTTAATATTGGGATTTTCACCCGGAAAAAATCAGTTGATTTTTCGATGAAAACGTTCTGTTTTGTCAGTAATGAATAACGCTGAACGATATTCGCAAGGCCGATTCCGGCACTTTCTTTCATTTGCTCTCTTTGCTGAAGATTGTTTTCAATAAACAGAAATCCATTGTTGGCATAAATCTTTATGTTTAAAGGTTTTTGTGCGGTCGCGAAATTATGTTTGATGCAGTTTTCCAAAAGCAATTGCAGGGAAAGTGGCACAACAAATAACTTCCTGTTGTCTTCATTTATGCTGAATTCAAAATTTACGCTGTCTTCGAATCTTGTTTTCAGGAGTTCGCAATAAGTTTTTGCAAAATCCAGTTCTTCTTCAATGGTAACGAGTTCTTTGTCTTTCTGCTCGAGAACATAGCGGTAAATCTTCGACATTGCTGCCGTGAAATGCTGCGCCTGGCTGGGGTTTTCGTCAATCAAAGCACTTAAAACATTCAGTGAATTAAAAAGGAAATGAGGATCGAGCTGGTTTTTTAAACTTTCGAACTGTGCGTTGGCTGATTTGGCGATGAGTTTCTGTTCTACGATTTCTTTCCGGGTAGATTTCTTCCATTCTTCAATAAAACCTTTGGCATGTAAAACAGCTGAAATAAGAAGCGCAATATTAATTCCAAACCAGTTTGCAAAGCCCATTGTTCCTGAGAAAAAGCCGGTAAATTCCATTTTTTGGAACAGCACCAAATTGGTGTAATTACAAAAAAGTATCAGTACTACGTTAACCAAAACAGTTGCAACGATTCCCAATATGGTACGCGTTCTTGTTTCTTCGACCCACGAATAGTGACGAGATAGATAATCATTGATCATGCCGTTGCCTGCCGAAATCGTGAGCGCATATAAAACCGCAATAAAGAGGTTTATAAAATACACGGAAACCGTTTTATCGCCTGTAAAAAAGATAAAAGTAAAGGTCCCGATAAAAAATGAAATCCAAAGGACAATGATGAAACTTTTGCGGTTCATGGAGTTAAATTCTGTTTCAAAGGTATCTTTTATTAAAGGTAGAAAAAAAAATTATTCGCTGAAGGGCAGGTTTTCGGTACTGAACAGAAAAACCACCGCAAAGGGTGGTTTAATTTTATCGAATTATCTGAATATTTCAGTTTATTTCAACTGTGAAGCGATGATCACCGCTTCCTGAAGGTAGAGGTCGCGCTGTAGATTTTTCTTCCAGTTCTGGGATTTTTTAGCAAACACTTCATCTTTCTTTTCGCGAAGGATTTCATCAGGATTTAGGGTAAATACCAGTCCGTTATTGAATTTATCCAGGACTTTGAATTTCTCGATCTGGGCTTTTCTGGTTTTCATCACTTCATTAAATTTTGTAAGATTAAGTGAAATGCTTTCTTCCTTATCCAGATTTTCTTTCCATTGTGCTGATTCCTGAACCAACTGGTAGGTTTTGTTATTCATCAGGCGTTCTTCCATATCTTTCTGAAGCGCCTGCGCGGTGAAATAGTTCATTGGCTGGTAAGGAACCGCCGGAATTTTGTCCCACGCGAGTGCGTAATCGTCATATCTTTCGCCAATTTCAGCGTAGGTAAAGAAATCTTTCATTTTGAAGTCGGATTCAATACCCTTTCTCTGGGTGGATTCTCCGGTAACTCTGTAGAATTTCTGAATGGTCAGTTTAAGTGAACCGAAATCATCATTGGTATTCAGGAATCTGTTTAAGTCAACAAAAGTCTGTACCGTACCTTTACCGAAAGACTGTGGAGAGCCTATTACCACGCCTCTACCGTAATCCTGAACCGCACCGGCAAGAATCTCAGATGCTGAAGCAGAAAGCTCGTTCTGCATGATGACCAAAGGCCCAGTCCAAAGCGGTGCACTGGTTTTATTTTTAAGCGTCTGGATTTTGCCGTTTCCGTCTTTTACCTGAACGTAAGGTCCGGTATTCATGAACAGTTCCAGGATGTCACCCACTTCTGTTAAACTACCGCCGCCGTTGTTTCTAAGGTCAAGAATGATTCCCTGAACGTTTTGTGCTTTAAGTTTAACCAACTCATTTTTAATATCATCGGAAGCATTTCTTCCCTTTTCGTCTTCAAAATCTGCATTGAAACTCGGCAAATTGATGAAGCCATATTTTTTACCGTCTTTTGAACTTACGATGATGCTTCGGGCAAAAGTATCTTCAATGGCCACTTCCTCACGGATCATGGTAACTTCTTTGATGGTTTTATCTTTTTTCTCAACCGTTAAAGTTACTTTCGTTCCCTTTTCGCCGCGGATCAGGCGTACCGCTTCGTCAGAAAGCATCCCTACTACATTTACAGGATCTTCGTTGGGTTTAGAGCGGACTTTTAAGATTTTATCACCTTCTGAAAGCTGTTTCGATTTCCAGGCTGGCGCGCCAATGGTGAGTGCCCCAAGATACAGATAACCTCTTTTTTCCTGAATGATGGCGCCAATTCCGATTACTTTTCCGGTGAACTGGGTATCAAAATCTTCCTTATTTTTAGGTGAATAATAATTGGTGTGCGGATCGAATACTTCGGTGTACGAATTCATGTACACGGTAAACCAATCCATTTTATTTCTTTTCTTGAACCTTCTGAAAGTGTCGGTAATAAGGTCTTTCACTTCTTCCGTTGCTTTAAGTCTTTTCTGTTCCGGCGTAAGGATTTCGAGCTTGATGGTATCCTTCAGATTAAACTTTTGTACCGAATCTTTTTTCTCTTTCTGAATTTCTTCCTTTGCTGTAAGAGACTCCATTTCCTGGAGGATATTGTATTTGATATACTTTTTCCACTCGGCGGAAAGTTCCTTCGCGTTGGTTGCGTTTTTCTTGAGCTTTGGCTCCAGAATCAGGGTTTCATCTTCCTCTAAATTAATCGGTTTACTCAAGATATCCTGGGTAATTTTATCGATTTCGTCAACCCTTTGGTACAGTCGGTCGATGGTGAGTTTATAGAAGGTAAGATCGCCCTGGTTTAGGTAATCATCGAGTTTTGTTCTGTGCTTTGCAAAATCGTCCATATCCGACTGCAGGAAATATCTTTTCGAGGCATCCACCATCTCGAAATAATGTTTGTACACCTCCTGCGAATAGGCATCATTAATAGGTTTAGGAGAATAATGAAGATAGCTGAGCGTATTTTTTACACTCACCATTATGGTCGACATTTTATCGTCATCATTTTTAGGGGAATTAAAGCAGAACACCAAGCTTGTAAGCGGAATGAAGAGCAATAATGTATTGAATTTAAATTTCTTGAACATATAATTAATTACTAATAGCTGATTTGTTAAGGTTTATGATTTTTTGTTACAGCATCCTACAAAGTATCAAAATTAATACCTTATTTATATTTGAACACTATATTTTTAAGTATTTTTGTGGAAAACCCTTATTTATATGCAGAGACCTTTGATATTAGTGACCAATGACGACGGAATTACCGCACCCGGCGTACGGAATTTAGTAAATTTTATGAATGAAATCGGTGAAGTGGTGGTGGTAGCACCCAACTCACCCCAAAGCGGAAAAGGTCACGCTATCACCATCAACTCTACCCTTACGTTTGAAGAAATAAACCTGGAAGGTCCGCAGAAAGATTACTCCTTAAGCGGAACGCCGGTTGACTGCGTGAAGTTTGCCCTCGACAAGATCCTTACCCGCAAACCGGATCTTGTGGTTTCGGGAATTAACCACGGCGCAAATTCTTCTATCAACGTTATTTATTCAGGGACGATGTCGGCGGCAGTGGAGGCCGGTGTAGAAGGCCTTCAGGCGATTGGTTTTTCGCTGCTTGATTTTTCGTGGGATGCCGATTTCACTCAGGCAAAAAGCCATATTCAGGAAATTGTGAAGAAAGTTCTGGAGAATCCGATGCCTAAAGGAGTTGTACTGAATGTAAACATACCGAAACTTGCGAAGGAAGAAATAAAAGGCATCAGGGTCTGTAAACAAGCCGATGCGAAATGGGAAGAAAGCTTCGACCAGCGGGTGAACCCGCACGGGAAAACCTATTTCTGGCTCTCGGGATACTTCAACAATATGGATACGAGTCCTGATGCTGATGAAGTAGCATTGTCGGAAGGTTATATTTCGGTAGTTCCCGTAAAATTTGATTTGACGGCTTATGAGTATATGCAGGATCTTAAAGGAATTCTGGAATAACCTGACTGATTGACAGCGTGTTGTAAAAGTAAGGAACCATTTACTGCGGTCTTTTAAATAATGTTTAAGTACACCATTATTGATGTTATCAAGCCACTACCTTCATGGTCTGAATAACAATCAAAGGTAAAAGGTTTTTGATAGGTTTGTAATAGATTTTATAATCGCACAAAGTCAGGAATCTTTCAAACATTGAACATTAGATGTAATAAAAGATTTAATACCCCGCTTTTTGCCTCACAAAATTATTTCGCTTACCTTAGACTCATTTTAAAAGTAAAAAGCAGCAATATGCGCATTGAATACGAAATAAAACTGGGGTTTAAGGATGTGATGATCCGTCCCAAACGATCTACACTAAAATCGAGATCGCAGGTAAGTTTAGAACGGAATTTCACGTTCGTCAACTCTCAGAAAAAATGGAGCGGCGTCCCGATTATCGCCGCCAATATGGATACGGTCGGAACTTTCGAAATGGCGGAAGCGCTGGCGAAAGAGAAGATCATAACCGCCGTGCACAAACATTATACTCCGGAGGAATGGAGTGCTTTTCTGAACAATCAGCCTGACTCGATTTACGACTACATCGCGTTAAGCACCGGAACCGGGAAAGCAGATGAGGAAAAGATCAAACAGATTATGGAGGAGCATCCTCAGATAGAATTTCTGTGTATTGACGTGGCCAACGGTTATTCCGAGCATTTTGTTGAATTTGTAAAAAGAGCAAGGGCACAATTTCCCACGAAAACGATTATCGCAGGAAACGTGGTGACCGGAGAAATGGTTGAAGAGCTTATTCTGGCGGGAGCCGATGTTATCAAAGTGGGAATCGGGCCTGGGTCTGTGTGTACCACAAGGATAAAAACCGGCGTGGGTTATCCGCAACTTTCAGCGATTATTGAATGTGCTGATGCAGCGCACGGGCTTCGCGGACATATTATTTCCGATGGTGGGTGCAAAATTCCGGGAGATGTGGCTAAAGCATTTGGCGGTGGCGCAGACTTTGTGATGCTGGGCGGGATGTTCGCGGGGCATGATGAAAGTGGCGGCGATATTGTAGAAGAAGACGGCAAAAAATTCAGGCTTTTTTATGGCATGAGTTCGCAAACCGCAATGGATAAACACGCGGGCGGTGTGGCAGAATACCGTGCTTCCGAAGGAAAAACGGTGAAAGTATCCTACAAAGGTCCTGTTGCCGAAACCGTGAAAGACATTTTAGGCGGCGTTCGTTCCACCTGCACTTATGTAGGAGCGTCCGAGTTGCGCGAACTGTCGAAAAGAACCACTTTTATCCGTGTTGCGGAGCAGCACAACGAAGTTTTTGGAAATTCATAAATATTTCAAATGAAAAAATACGGATTAATTCTTCTCCTATTCTACGGGATAATGAGTTTTTCACAAGAGAAAACCAAGACCGACCGAATGATTGAAGAGATTCAACAAATCAAGCAAAACCAAACCGAAATGAAACTCGTCTGGTGGATTCCAACGGAATACTGGGAAGTCGCTTTGCAAGAAACCGGCGGCGTTACGACAGAACAACTCAATTATTTGAAGGAACTTTTGAATGACTACACCATCATTGCAGCGGGAAATTATAAATTAGATTCCGACGGCGGAGCACTTAATTTCACTGTGATTGATTCGAGTAAAAAAGTGGTTTTTTATG
The DNA here is from genome assembly GCF_032060305.1 of Kaistella sp. Classification (NCBI taxonomy): domain Bacteria; kingdom Pseudomonadati; phylum Bacteroidota; class Flavobacteriia; order Flavobacteriales; family Weeksellaceae; genus Kaistella; species Kaistella sp. The sequence continues at coordinate 29,053 of NZ_DAMBHK010000026.1, forward strand.
GACTTCAAGGTCAAAAAGTACCGCCTTTGAAGGAATCGGAAATCGATGATAAAGTGCTCATTATCGTAAACCAAACCTTAAAACCACTCTTTGCTCAGATGCTCGGAAAAATGGGATCCGGCGTTAATTTTTTCATTTATAACAATGTGGAACATGGAAAAAGGATTATCGATCCTAATCAAACTGGAAATTTTAAAGTTGATCTTAACGGAGAAATCTTTAAGTGGAAACTTCCTTTGGTTTCTTTAATGGATGAAAAAACCTGTCCTGTAGATCAACAAAAGATGAGTGGAAACTGGAATTTCTGCCCTTTCCATGGAAATAAATTGTAATATTTTCCCTATTAAAGTTAAAAAAACAACCGTGAAACTCTTAAGAACCCACTCCGAAAACCAGGATTTTATACAGCTTGTTAAAATGCTGGATGAGTATCTTGCTTTTATGGATGGCGACGATCACGCTTTCTATGATCAATTCAATAAAATTGACTTGTTGAATCACTGCGTTGTGCTGTACGAAGAAGAAAACGCGGTAGGTTGTGGCGCGCTTAAAGATTACGACGGAGAAACTGCGGAAATCAAGCGGATGTTCGTTATACCGGAATTTCGTGGTAAAGGTTATGCTACAGCAATTCTCACTGAACTTGAGAAGTGGGCAAAGGAGCTTAAGTTTGAAAAGATTATTCTGGAGACCGGAACCGGCCAAAAAGAGGCAATAAAGCTTTACAGAAAGACTTATCTGCAAATTGAAAATTACGGACAGTATAAAGGGGTGGAAACTTCAGTGTGCTTTGGTAAGGAGTTGGAGTAAAAAGCAAAAGCAATCATCGCTAACTACCTGATTTTAGTGCTTTTGTTTTGAGACAAAATAACCGAAAGTTCAAGACTGGATCTTTGTGCCTCATCCTTGTTTATTTTTTTAATGGAATCGGCGAAC
>NZ_DAMBHK010000027.1:0-15270 GCF_032060305.1 Kaistella sp.
AACAGATGTAATCAAGACCTAATTATACAAAAACGCGTCCGGATTGGGCGCGTTTGTTGGTTAGGAAGTCTGATAAGTCCGCATGAAGTTCCGTAAATAATGCTTTAATATGTTTCAAAAAATCTTTTACAACATCGTGAAAATTTTTATAATATTGGAATAAACATAGGGCGATGAAAAAAAGAAGAACAAATGTCTGTAGAATACGACATGTTTCCCACGCAGAAGCCCTTACGGTAGTGTAACCGGAAACTGTTAAAAAGGAATATACCGAATTCCTGAAACCGGGTTTAAGGAAAAATGAATAAATATTTGTTGACCCTACGACAAGCTTTTAAAGATATGTTTTCGTTTACCGATAATTTTCTATCTTTAAAAAAAATTATAAGAATGAAAAAACTATTGATTGCAGCTTTTATTTCCTCAACCTTTTTTGCCTATGCTCAGCACACGCTTCCGGCTGCCAGTCCGAGACAAACGGTGGAACAGCAGTTTTCTACCACTAAAATTTCAGTGGATTACGGAAGACCCGGAGTAAAAGGGCGGAAGATTTTCGGTGATCTTGTACCCTATAATAAGGTGTGGAGAGCCGGTGCCAATGGCGCGACTAAAATTACCTTTGGGCAGGCAGTAAATTTCGGCGGAAAAACAGTGCCCGCAGGATCTTACGGTTTGTTTGTAATTCCGGCAGAGAAGGAGTGGAAAGTCATCCTGAACAAAGATGCCCAGCAGTGGGGAGCATACGCCTACGACGAAAAACTTAATGTAACCGACATTACCGTGCCCGTACAGAAATTGTCGGAGAAGCAGGAGTGGTTCGGCATCGAACTTAATCCTGTGGACGATAATGCAGTGGATATGGTGGTGAAATGGGACCAGACCAAAGTGACCGTTCCCGTAAAAGCTGCAAATCCTGAGACCGTTACCAAAGTGGTTGAAAAGCTGAAAGAAATCCGCCAGATCGAACGTGACGCTGCGGCAAAGAAATAATTAGTAATAAATATGAAGAAAATTTTAAACTGGGGTTTGCTGGTTGTTTTGATGATGATTTTCGCCATTTCATGTTCCACCCAGATGACAACATTAGAAAACGGAAAGAAAATCGATAACCGCTTGGTTGGCGTTTGGTCCGGCTCCGAAAAAGATCAGCAAATTGACGGCGTGGAGAAAAAATGGAATATGACACGGAATGCAGACGGCACTTTCATTTTAGACTTTGTTTTTACCCAAAACGGCAGAACTCAGGAAACTCAGGAAACCGGAAACTGGTGGATCGAAGGAAATAAATTCTACGAATATCATGAAGAATCAGGGAAAACAGATGTGTATACTTATTCTGTGCTCAATGAAAACCAGATAAAATTCAAATCCCAAAGTATCAGTGTCGGGATGAACAACGACTCTTATGAGTTTACGGACACCCGCAGGAAATAAACTGAATGTCTCAATCTTTTGAGACATTTTTTTTATTCAGCAACAAAAAATACCTGTCAATTTTTCGGTTGTAAAATCTTTCATACCGACCTAAATTTGCTATAAATTTACAAAATGGAACTTTCTAACGAAATAATGTATCAGGCTTCTGTCGACAAAAATCCCGAATTCCAAGGCGTTTTCTGGATGGGCGTGAAAACCACCGGGATTTTCTGCCGGCCTACCTGCACGGCGCGCAAACCGAAGTTTGAAAATGTAGAGTTTTTCACCAATACCAAAGATGCAATCCTGAAGGGGTACAGGCCCTGCAAAGTCTGCAAACCCCTTGAGAATCCGGATGAAACGCCTGAAGGGATTCAGCATTTGCTGAACGAACTGGAGGCGGATCCTTCTCTGAAATTCAGGGATTATGATCTGGTGAAAAGAGGTCTGGAGCCTGCAACCGTCCGCCGTTGGTTCATGAAGCACCATGGCATGACGTTTCATGCGTTCCAGCGGATGTTTAAGCTGAATTCAGCTTTTAAGAAACTGAATTTGGGCGGGAATGTGACCGACACAGCCTTCGAAAGCGGTTATGAGAGCCTGAGTGGTTTTAATGAAAGTTTTAAAAATATCTTTGGCGTTTCACCAAAGCATTCGAAAAGTGAAAAAGTGGTAGATTTAAAAAGAATCGAAACACCGCTCGGAACCATGATCGCCTGCGCTGATGAACACGGAATCTGTATGCTTGAGTTTTCCGACAGGAAAGCACTGCCCACGGAACTGAAAGAGATTTCGAAACATTTTAATGCCAACATCATTCAGGGTGAAAATCCGCACTTCAAAACTTTAGAAAAAGAACTTGCTGAATATTTCGAAGGAACACGCAAGGATTTTAATGTTCCCCTATCGCCCGTGGGGACTGATTTTCAGAAAAGTGTCTGGGAAGTGCTTCGTAAAATTCCCTACGGAACAACGAGAAGTTACCAGGAACAGGCGAATATTCTGGGCAATCCCAAAGCGGTGAGGGCCGTGGCAAATGCCAATGGTCTCAACAAAATTTCCATCATCATCCCTTGTCACCGAGTCATAGGCACCACCGGAACGCTCACCGGATATGGCGGCGGCATCTGGCGCAAACAGAAACTGCTGGAACTGGAAAAGGCGATACTTTTTTAAATTATACTGATTTTGACGGACTGCTGTTCTCGGTGAAATAGGTGTATACGTTGTAAGGAAGAATAAAACTCTTTGTGAAATATTTAGAAATCAGGCAGGCTAAAAGTATGGGAACAGTTAATGCGAATCCACCTGGCACCATGTTGCAAACGAGAAAAAGTGCAGTGAATGGTGCATAGATCGACGTTGATAATGTGGCAGCTGCCCCAATCAATGCGAAGTTGATGTAAATGAGTGAGGTTCCGAATAGGGTATTGCAAACCATCGCAAACCCCAGTCCCAGATATGCCCCTGCAACAATGCTCGGCGCGAACACACCACCGTCACCACCGGCGCCTAGAGTCAGTGATGAAGCCACGGGTTTAAGCAAAGCAAGTCCGAACAAAAAAAGAACGGAATAACCCTGGGGCTGCTGAAAAATATCGGTCAGCGAATGATAGCTGTCGCCATACAGAAAAGGAAAGAAACAGATTAGCGTACCCACAGCCAGCGCGCCCAGATTCACACGGATAAAATTGTTGTGAATTCCTGCGAAAAAATCTTTGATGTGGATCACCAAAAGTGTAAAATACGCCGAAAGTAATCCCGAAAGCAGGCTAAGAATAACGATGAAAGGTAAGGCGATCCACTGCCAGTCCTGCACTTGTAGGGGAAGAATAGGTTCTGCGGGAAAAAGATAAAGAAAACCCCATGCTACCATCGCTGCCGCTGTAAAACTCAGAAAAAGTGACCGGTTGAATTTCCGAGCAATGACCTCAAATGCAAAAAGCCAGCCTGCAACCGGACTGTTAAAAAGTACTGCAACCCCTGCGCATACTCCCGCACCAATAAGTTCTAGTTTATATATGTTGGCAGAAAAACTTTTATTATATACTGAATTTCCAACCGTTGCCGCAGCAACCACAGTAGAAACTTCAATCCCAGTGGACCCTCCGAAAATAACAGTAAGAAAGCCATTTAAATAATGTGATGGAATCTTGAAAAACGGAAGATGTTCTTTTCGCTGGTCTATCGTTTTGTAAATTTCCGCAATTCCCTTATTCTTACGGTTTTTAAATAGATATTTCCGAGAAAAATAAATATAGGTAATCCCAACCGTGGGTAGAACGATAAAAAGCAGAGGATTTTTTTCCGAAGCGAATTGAAAAATGTGATGCTGAAAATATTCTGTCAGAAGTTTAAGTGAAAAAGCCAAAACCGCAGATAAAAATGCCACGACCACTGCAACAGCGATCAATCTGAAATAAAAATGCCGCTGTATTTTTTTTCTTTTCATTAACTTTACTTTCTGCAAAAATACTTAACATCTTTTTATTATTTATAAAACGGCTTATATGTTTTCACTTCAACCTACTTTGGAGAATTCGAAAGTTCGTCTCCAGCCTCTTCAGGAATCGGATTTTGAACGGCTTTATAAGGTGGCTTCAGATCCGGAAATCTGGGCACAGCATCCGAACAAAAACCGCTGTGAAAGGGAACCGTTCCGTAATTTCTTTGAAGGAGCGATGATGTCGAGTGGCGCATTTCTTATTCTTGATAAAGAAAGTGGGGAAGTGGCCGGTAGTACACGGTTTTATGATTATAATGAAGAGGCACGTTCAGTTTTTGTGGGCTATACTTTTTACGGAACGAAATTTTGGGGTTCCAGACTCAATCCTCAGGCCAAGAAATTGATGCTTGATTATATTTTCCAGTATGTAGATTTGGTAAAATTTCATGTCGGAGCTGAAAACTGGCGCTCCCGCAAGGCCATGGAAAGACTGGGCGCAGAACTGAAAGGTGAAATTATAGTCGCTTACCACGGCGAACCGGACAGGAATAATGTGGAATACTCGATTACCAAAAAAGCCTGGATTACGCAGAACACCACCCAATCTGTGGTACATCATCAGCAAACAATGAATTCAGAAATCAATTTCCGGAAGGCGACACCTGAAGATGCAGGGCAAATATGGCAGATACTTCAGCAGGCCATTCGGCGGCGGAAAAATGACGGTTCGAGGCAGTGGCAGGACGGCTATCCCAATCCCGAAACGGTGGAGCGCGATATTGCGCACGGAATCGGATATGTACTTACGGAGAACAATGCGGTTGTGGCGTATGCCGCGGTAATTTATAATGACGAACCTGCTTACGAAGCTATTGAAGGTAAGTGGCTTTCAGACGCTGATTTCAATGTGATACACCGTGTTGCGGTGTCTGATGAGGCTGCCGGAAAAGGCTTTGCAACGGAGATTTTCAGAAGGATTAAAGAATACTCCCGTCAGAACGGTGTTTTCAGTATAAAAGTTGATACGAATTTCGATAATACGGCAATGCTTAGGATTCTTGAAAAGCTCGGATACACGTATTGCGGTGAAGTTTATTTCCGTGGTTCGGCGCGCAGGGCTTTTGAGAAAATTTTAAAGTGACATTCCCGTTTCAGTTCCTGTTTTTATATTTTAACGGAGCTGTTCAACAGATTTCCTTTATCTAAGATATGGATAAATTTATTTTGAAGCGCATTCCTGAAACATTTCGGCACCGAAATAAAAGACAAAAAGCCATACAATTCCCTTGAGGGTAAAAAATATTAAACCGCCGATTCCGACACGCTTAAACCATAATTTAAATTTAGAATTTCCGTTATTTACAGGTTGCCGATTTTCCATATTAACAATTTGAGCAAAAATAAACATTTTCTTTGCCACCTGTTCAAAACATGGCAATGAGTTAAATCAGATTCATTGGTATTCCTGATTAAAATTGTTAAAAGTTTTTCAGATTTAGCTAAAAACCCTATCTTTAAAGGCAACTCAAATTAATATTTATGTCCAGTAAAACCACCGATTACGGTACTGAAAAATCACTTGAAAACTTAGGAATATCTCAGCAGAATAACGGCGTCTCTTCCGGCGGCAGCTACTTTGCCTCTGGGGATATGCTCGAAAGTTACTCTCCTACAGACGGAAAACTTATCGCAGAAATAAAAACCGCAAGTGCGGAAGATTATACCAAAGTCATCGAAACTGCGAAGGCTGCCTATAAGGAATTCCGCATGATGCCGTCACCCAAAAGGGGCGAACTGGTACGTCAGTTTGGTCTTAAACTCCGTGAGTATAAGGATGATCTCGGAAAGTTGGTTTCTTATGAAATGGGAAAATCTCTGCAGGAAGGTTTAGGCGAAGTTCAGGAAATGATCGATATCTGCGATTTCGCGGTTGGTTTATCCAGACAGCTCCACGGTTACACCATGCACAGCGAAAGACCGGGCCACCGAATGTACGAGCAGTATCACCCGCTGGGAATTGTCGGGATAATTTCCGCCTTCAACTTTCCGGTAGCAGTTTGGTCCTGGAATACAGCACTTTCGTGGATCTGCGGGAACGTCACCGTGTGGAAGCCTTCAGAAAAAACACCGCTCTGCGCCATCGCCTGCCAGAATATTATTTCTGAAGTTTTAAAGGAAAATAACCTTCCGGAAGGAATTTCATCGATGATCGTAGGCGATCATAAAATTGGTGAACAGCTCGTAAATGATAAAAATATCGCCCTCGTTTCTTTTACAGGTTCTACGCGCGTAGGACGTATCGTTGGAAAGAATGTGGCAGAAAGATTCGGCAAATCAATCCTTGAATTGGGAGGTAACAATGCCATCATCATTACCGAAAATGCCGATCTGGATATGTCGGTAATCGGGGCTGTTTTCGGTGCAGTGGGAACTGCCGGACAGCGATGCACGTCTACAAGACGTTTGATTATTCACGAATCGGTGTATGATGAAGTGAAAAACCGTTTGGTGAAAGCTTACGGACAGCTTAAAATCGGCAATCCACTCGATGAAAACAATCATGTAGGACCGCTGATTGATAAAGATGCTGTTGCACAATATCTCAACTCCATTGAAAAATGTAAGAAAGAAGGAGGAAAATTTGCGGTAGAAGGCGGTCTGTTGGAAGGCGAAGATTATAGCTCCGGCTGTTACGTAAAACCGTGCATCGCTAAAGTTGAAAATTCTTATGAAATCGTGCAGCACGAAACCTTCGCACCAATTTTATACCTTATTAAATACAAAACACTCGATGAAGCCATCGCTTTACAAAACGATGTTCCGCAGGGATTAAGTTCTGCAATCATGACGCAGAATCTCCGCGAAGCTGAACTTTTCCTTTCCCAGGCAGGATCCGACTGTGGCATTGCAAACGTAAACATCGGAACCTCCGGCGCTGAAATCGGCGGTGCTTTCGGTGGTGAAAAAGAAACAGGTGGCGGCCGCGAGTCCGGTTCGGATGTATGGAAATATTACATGCGCCGCCAGACCAACACCATTAATTATACCACCAGTCTGCCGCTTGCACAGGGAATTAAGTTCGATCTTTAAAACCGACGCAATTTAAATTTTAACCTTAACCAACACTAAATCACAGTATTAATATGAACGCAATTGCACCTCAACCGCAAATAACAAATAAAGTAAAGGAAACGCTTTCGAAACACATGCTCGCCGACGGTTTCGATTTTGTAATGGACATTGAAAAATCTCACGGAAGCTGGATTCATGACCGGAATACAGGAAAGGAATATCTCGATATGTTCTCGATGTTCGGGTCGGCGTCGATTGGGTACAACCACCCTTATCTTGTTGAAAAATCTGCCTGGCTCGGCAAAATGGCGGTAAACAAACCAACTTTGGCTGATGTTTATTCCCAGGAGTTTGCAGATTTCATGGAGGTATTCTCAAGAGTTGCTATTCCTGAAGAACTTCAGTACACCTTTTTTATTGAAGGCGGAACCATGGCAGTAGAAAATGCAATGAAAGCCTGCTTCGACTGGAAAACGAGAAAAAACTTCGAAAAAGGGCTGGACACTGAAGCCGGAATATGCATCCATTTCAAGCAGGCATTTCACGGCAGAAGCGGTTATACTTTAAGTTTAACCAATACTTCAGACCCAAGAAAATATCAGTATTTTCCAAAGTTTAACTGGCCGAGAATCCTAAATCCGCATCTGAATTTCCCCATTACCGAAGAAAATTTAGAGGAAACTATTAAGCATGAACAACTGGCTTTGCTGCATATTCAGGAAGCCATCCTCAGCAATCCTGATCAGGTGGCCTGTATTATTATTGAGCCGATTCAGGCTGAAGGTGGTGATCATCATTTCCGGGATGAATTTTTCCAAGGTTTAAGAAATCTCTGCGACGAGAATGAAATTTTGCTGATTTTCGATGAGGTGCAAACGGGTATCGGCATTACAGGAAAAATGTGGGCGTTCCAGCATTTCACTGCGAAACCTGATATTATTTCTTTCGGAAAGAAAACCCAGGTTTGTGGTGTTTTGGCGAACAAGGAAAAATTTGATGAAATTCCGAACAACGTTTTCAGAGAAAGCTCCCGCATCAATTCAACCTTTGGCGGTAATTTCGTGGACATGATGCGCTTCAAGCTGACCATGGAAGTGATTGAAAAAGAAAATCTTGTAGAAAACGCAAAAGTGGTAGGCGAGTATCTTCTGGAAGGACTTAAAAAACTTCAGCAGCAGTTCCCGGATAAAATTTCGGCTGCGAGAGGCCGCGGTTTGATGTGTGCCATCAATCTGCCGGATGGTGCTGCACGTGACAGAATGCGCGAAATACTGTATGATGACGGTTTAATTATACTGGCTTGTGGCGACCAGTCGATACGGTTCCGTCCGCATCTTAATGTGACTAAGGAAGAAATCCAGATTGCGCTTGATAAAATTGCGGCCAGCGTAAATAAAATATAATCTTAGGTACTGAATAATAAATTTAATAAAAACTTAACATTCTCTTTAAGAAATTTTAGTTATATTTATAGCTCTAAATGAAGAGATTATGGAAAGAGAAACAAGAGTATCGGTGTTTGAAAGCGAGAGTCCATCAGAAATTCAACTGGTAAAATCCCGTTTGGATGCGGCCAAAATCATTTCGTTTTTAAACGATAAATACATGTCATTTACGACTACACCTACGGCGAACACCATAAAATTAATGGTAAACCTGAAGGATGAACAGAGAGCATTTAAAATTATTGATGCATTTATTAAAGAATCAGATTTAGACCTTACTGCTAACCTTAAAAATTGATTTTATAATTTTAAATTTTACGTTTTACAGAAAACGGCACCAAATTAATTTGGCGCCGTTTTTTTTGTTTTCAATTTTTTGAACTTTAATACAGGAATTTACAGTTTTTCCTTCATCATTTTGATAAAGACAGAAGGTTTCAGATCGAATTTCCTGCGGAAATTGTCGGAAAAATTGTCGGTACTCGAGAATCCTGCGATCGCAGCAAGCTCTTTTACATCGAGATTAATATATTTTACATCATTTTTCAGACGGTCAATAATATAATCTAACCGAAGATCATTGATGTAAAGCGTGAAGTTTTTGCCTTTGTAGGTGTTGATGATTTTGGAGAAGTAAGTTGAATTGGTGCCTAATTCTTCACTCAGCGTTTTTTGCGAAATCTGTGGATCAAGAAACTTTTCTTCTTTTTCGAAGGTTTCAAGCTGCTTTAAGATGTTTTCAACAAAAATGGGGTTCAGACCCGGAATTTTGTTGTAGAAATCGTAATCGAATTTTGGTGTTTTGGCTATACCATTTTCGAATGTTATAACATTTTCAGTATGATCCTCGTTACTGTTCTGGCGGGCGATAATCTCTTCAAACCTCTTTTTATAATTCTGTTTTTCCCGGTAAATCCTGAATCCGAAAAATAGAAATCCAGTAAGCAGGGATAAAAATATGGCTGCGAAGATAATTCGCTGTTTCTGAAGTGTATTTTCGATTCTGTTTTTTTCGGCGACTAATTTTTTGGTGTCGTATTCTTTTACAATTCTTTGGTAGAGGTATTTATAATTTTTTTCGTAGGAACGGTCCAGGAACATCAGTTTGTTGATATATTCCAGCTGTTTTTTTGTGTCGCCGGTGGAGTTGTAGTATTTAATGAGAATCTCGTAGGCTGACCTGAATTGTGGATCCAGCTTTTTTGTTTTTTCGTAATGCTTATCGATTTCCTCTAAATATTTAATGGCCAGCCTCTCTTTGCCAATATGCCAGTAAGAAAGTCCTAAATAAAAAACTTCGGTATTATGTTCCCACTGGTCATTATATAGTCTAATGGCTTCAGAAAATTTGGAAATTGCAGTGTTGTAATCTTTAGAATAATAGGATGTCATTCCTTCAGAAGTAATGAAATACGGAATGTACTGATCTAATTTGTTTTCATTTATATAGCCGAAAGCTTCTTTTAACAGTGCCTTATTTTCATCGAATTTTCCCAGTTTTATATTACAGTCTATAAGACTCATAAGGGAATAGATGTAATACATTTCATAGTTTTTTCCTAACGCACTTTTATCATGTAAATTTGCTTTGAAAAACTTCAAACATATTACTAATTCCTTTTTAGCATCTTCATATTGGCCAAGATAAATCTTGTTTTGAGCCATGATGTATATAGTTTTATTATATATATAATCATTTCCATATTCCTGGGATAGTTTATTTGCCACCAATATGTCATCAAGAGCTTTTTCATAAAACTCTTCAGCCATATTGATATTCCCATGATTGAGGTATGCATCGATGACTATTTTTTTTATTTCAGATTTTTTAGCTGTTGTTAAGGCACTGTCTGCATATTTTATATTTGAAGGATAATTGCTCGCCATACTTGCATAGCGGTAAGCATAAAATAACGCCTCGTTGTTTTGTTCTTTTTTGGATTTAGAAATATAGAAATTGATAAGTTCCCACATTTGTGCAGGATTACCACTGTTTTCATCGATCCTCTTTTCAATTTCCTCGTTGCTCAAATTGGATTTTGAGATATTTTGCGCAGAGAAATGCGAAAAAATAATTGCGGTAAAAAGAAAAATAGTTGCGAAGATGTTTTTCAACTGCATGAAACCTTACTAATTGATTAATAGTGATATATTTTTATTAGTGAACGAATTCTTTACAATAATACTGTAATTTTTTTAAAATTACAGCAGGAATTTTATAATATACCTGCTTTTTTTTATAAACTAACGGTTTGTAAACTTGTTTTATATTCTCTTCTGGGGATACATTTGTAAAAATTAAACGAATGAAAAAATTAGCTTTTATATCAGCAGTTTTATTTACTGCCATTTCATTACACTCGTGCAGACAGGCAGACGATGTTTTCTCACAGGAAGAGATTGAAACCCTGAAGAAAGTACAGGATTCGTCAAATAATTCATTTGACAAAAATACGGACAATCCAATAAAGGTAGAGCCAGGTGCTCCCGAATCTACGTTAGTTGATGGGGAGATTTTGCCGCCACCACGAAAGTAACCCCCTAAACTAAATATTTTTTTTTTCATCATTTGTGTTTGGTTCTTCCGCGATTTCGCGGAAGAATCTTTTATATCTATAGGTAAAGAAATAAAAAGGCCTGCGTTTGCTCTTCTTCCGAAGTTTCTTTATTTTCGTACCTTTGTAAAATACCCCTTTATTTATGGAAGCGACCTATATAGAAACCCAACAGATTTCTTTTCAGGATTTTAAAAACCAGATTTTAGAAGATTATAAACTAGGAAGAATCTCCCGCGAAATGTCTTATTTAGGAAGACGCGAGGTTTTAACCGGTAAAGCCAAATTCGGTATTTTTGGTGACGGTAAAGAGCTTCCGCAGCTGGCGATGGCTAAAGTCTTCAAAAACGGAGATTTCCGCTCAGGTTACTACCGCGACCAGACTTTCGCTATGGCCATTGATGCGGTAAGCGTTGAAAGTTTTTTCGCCCAGCTTTATGCAGATACCAGTATCGAACGCGAGCCGGCTTCAGCAGGACGCCAGATGAACGGTCACTACGCCACCAGAAGTTTAAATGAAGATGGCAGCTGGAAGAATTTAATGCAGCAAAAAAACATCTCTTCAGATATTTCGCCTACTGCAGGACAAATGCCAAGACTTTTAGGTTTAGCAATGGCTTCCAAGGTGTATAAGTCAGTAAAATTTGAAGGATCCGAAAAATTTTCCAACGAAGGGAATGAAGTTGCTTTCGGAACCATTGGTGATGCTTCTACTGCAGAGGGTCACTTCTGGGAAACGCTCAATGCAGCCTGTGCACTTCAGGTTCCGATGATTGTTTCTATTTGGGACGACGGCTACGGAATTTCGGTGCCAACACAGAATCAGCGTGCTAAAGCAGATATCTCTGAAATGCTTTCAGGTTTCCAGAGAACTGAAGGACAGCATCAGGGTTGCGAAATCATTCAGGTGAAAGCATGGGATTACCCATCGCTTCTGGATGCCTATGCACGGGCAGAGCATTTCGCCAGAACGGAAAGTGTTCCGGTGGTGGTGCATGTGGTGGAAGTAACACAGCCTCAGGGACACTCTACATCAGGTTCGCACGAAAGATATAAAAATGAAGAACGTCTGAAGTGGGAAGGGGAATTCGACGGGTTAACTAAATTCAGAGAATGGATTCTTAATTATTCCATTGAAATTGAAGGTAAAGAAGAACAGTTGGCAACCGCTGAAGAACTTGATCTTATTAACGAAGAAGCCAAAAGGATTGTAAAGGCTGGTCAGAAAAAAGCCTGGGACAACTACCAGAAAACGATTTTAGATTTAAAAGAAGAAGTGCTTCAACTGGTTCGTCAGTTAGAATCCCAAAATACTGAGATTTCTGCTGAACTTGAAAAATTCGGCAAAATAATTTCGGTAGCGAAGAGAGATATTTTCCATTTGGTTAGAAAATCACTTTTACTCACCAGAGCCAGCCAGTCTGCTGAAAGAGATGCGCTTCAACAGAAATATCAGGAAATCTTTGCGGTTGAAAAAGATAATTATTCTTCGCATTTATATTCACAGTCCGAATGGAAATCAACGAATGTAAAAGAAATTCCGCCGGTTTTTTCTGAAACTTCAGAAACAGTGGACGGCAGGGTAGTCGTAAGAAACAATTTCGATAAAATTTTCTCAAAATATCCTGAAACCTTAGTGTTTGGTGAAGATGCAGGAAATATCGGCGATGTAAACCAGGGCCTCGAAGGACTTCAGGAAAAATATGGCGAACTTCGCGTAGCCGATACCGGTATCCGTGAAGCTACCATTCTCGGTCAGGGAATTGGGATGGCCATGCGCGGTTTAAGACCGATTGCAGAAATCCAGTATCTGGATTATATTCTGTATTGTCTCCAGGGGATGAGCGATGATCTTGCTACGGTTCAGTACCGTACGAAAGGCGGACAGAAAGCGCCGGTGATCATCAGAACCCGTGGTCACAGACTCGAGGGTGTTTGGCATTCGGGATCACCGATGGCAGGAATCATCAATCTTTCCAAAGGTATTCTGGTGCTCGTTCCAAGAAATTTAACCAAAGCCGCAGGATTTTATAATACCATGCTGCAGAGCGACGAGCCGGCTGTGATTGTAGAATGTCTGAATGGTTACCGACTTAAAGAAAAACAGCCTGATAACTTAGGAGAATTTACTGTTCCTGTCGGGAAAATTGAAGTCACTAAAGAAGGTAGTGATGTTACTTTAGTAACCTACGGATCAACATGGAGAATCGTGATGGAAGCCGCTGAAGAACTCGGAAAAATTGGTATTTCTGCCGAAGTGATCGATGTTCAGTCTTTAATTCCTTTCGATTTAAGCCACGAAATAGCGCAAAGTGTAAAGAAAACCAACCGTTTGGTCGTAATTGATGAAGATGTGGAAGGCGGAACTTCAGCTTTTATTATGCAGCAAATCCTCGAAAAACAAAAGGCTTTCAGATATCTCGATTCAGATCCGGTAACCATTTGTGCTGAAAATCACCGGCCGGCGTATGCAAGCGACGGCGATTATTTCAGCAAGCCAAGTGCCGATGATATGGTTGAAAAGATTTATGCCATGTTCCACGAGATTAATCCGGCTGAATTTCCTAAGATTTAAGCGCTAAAACTTTGAATATAAAAAGCAGACTTCGGTTTGCTTTTTTTGTGCACTATTCTTGCATGTATCCTTCAAAATTAAATATGATGAAAAAATTATTGATTCCACTGTTTGCCGCGTTTTTAACAGTTTCATGCAGCAAAACAGAAACCCAAACAAGTAATACGGCTACAGAACAGCCCCAGAAAACTGAAAGCATTAACGAAAAAAGCAATGAAATTCTTGCTGTGATGGATGAAATGATGGACGAAATGCATGGCAACGAAATCACCGGAAATAATGATGCAGATTTTTCCAAAATGATGACTGAACATCACGATGGCGCCGTAGAAATGTCAGAATTGCTTCTGGAAAAAGGGAAGAATGAAGAATTAAAAAACTTTGCACGCAAGGTCATCGAGGCTCAAAACAAAGAGGTGCAGCTGATGAAAAAATTTGAAGACCGCAAGGAAGCATCTCCGGACAGCAAAGAATTTGTTCAGGAACTTAACCGGTCGATGGCAGCCATGATGGATAAAAACATTCAGATTCATAACAATATTGATAAAGATTACGCCCAGCAAATGATTCCGCATCATCAGAGCGCCGTAGATATGGCAAAGGTTTACCTTAAATACGGTAAAGAAAAAGAACTCCTTCAGCTTTGTAAGGATATTGTAAAAACCCAAAACACGGAAATCGCCGAGTTAAAAGAATGGCTGGCTAAAAACTGATGCATCTTCAATAATCGAAATTGTGTGCGGTAAGGACCTGAAACACTCAGAAATTTTACGTAAATTCGCACTAAATTTTTTAGCACATGAACTACGATATTATTGTCATCGGAAGTGGTCCCGGTGGATATGTAACGGCCATCAGAGCTGCACAGTTAGGTTTTAAAACCGCCATTATCGAAAAGGAAAATTTAGGCGGCATCTGCCTTAACTGGGGTTGTATCCCGACCAAAGCGCTCCTGAAATCGGCACACGTTTTCAATTATTTAAAACATGCAGAAGAGTATGGCTTAAATAAGGTTGAAAATCCAGGATTCGATTTTTCTAAAGTAATCCAGCGAAGCAGAGGCGTAGCGACCAAAATGAGCGGCGGAATTTCTTTTCTGATGAAGAAAAACAAAATTGATGTCATTATGGGAACCGCTAAAGTTCAGAAAGGCAAAAAAGTTGCTGTAACCGATAAAGACGGAAAAACTACTGAATATTCCGGTGAACATATCATCATTGCGACCGGCGCAAGGTCAAGAGAACTTCCGAACCTTCCGCAGGATGGTGTGAAAGTAATCGGATACCGACAGGCGCTGAATCTTCCGTCACAGCCAAAATCTATGATTGTAGTAGGCTCAGGTGCAATCGGGGTTGAGTTTGCAGATTTCTACAATTCAATGGGGACAAAAGTCACTGTTGTTGAATTCATGCCGAACATTGTTCCGGTAGAAGATGAAGAAATTTCAAAACACCTGGAAAAATCCCTGAAAAAATCAGGAATTGAGATTATGACCAATGCTTCTGTGGAAAGTGTTGACACCAGCGGCACTGGCGTAAAAGCTAATGTGAAAACTGCGAACGGAAACATTACGCTTGAAGCTGATATTTTACTTTCTGCTGTAGGAATTTCTGCGAATATTGAAGGACAGGGATTTGAAGAAGTGGGGATCCAAACTGACAAAGGCCGGGTATTGGTAAACGAGTGGTACGAAACTTCGGTTCCGGGATATTACGCAATTGGTGATATTCTTCCAACCCAGGCTTTGGCACACGTAGCTTC
>NZ_DAMBHK010000027.1:15370-29624 GCF_032060305.1 Kaistella sp.
GCTTACGGTGAAGTGATTCATATCTAAAAATTACAACACAACTTGTATAAAACCACAGATTTTCTGTGGTTTTTTTGTTTGCAAAAATTCATATCTTAACAAAAAATTAATCACATGAATTATAAGTACATCTTACCTGTTTTTCTTTTTTCGGGAACAGTGCTGTTTTCGCAGGCAACTTCCCAAACCATCGTGCCAAATGAAAACCTAATTGCAGAAAATATTCCCGCTATTCCGAAAGGTCTCAGCGAGAAAATCAAGAAATATTCAGAAAGCCGGAGCGCCAATTTCACCGCCATTCATCCCAACGGAAAAGAACTGATTATGGTGACCCGATTTGCATCAACCAATCAGCTTCACAAGATTTCCCAGCCTATGGGAAACCGAAAACAGCTTACTTTTTTTGACGAACCGGTGAATTCTGCTGATTACGAACCTGTAAAAGGTGAGTATCTGGTTTATTCCAAAGACATTGGCGGAAATGAATTCGGGCAGCTTTTCAGATTAGATTTAAAAACGATGGAATCTACACTGCTTACCGATGGCGGAAGATCACAGAACGGCGGCATGGTCTGGAAGAAAGACGGCAGCGGATTTTATTTCACTTCCACCAAAAGAAATGGTGGCGACCGCGATATCTATTTTATGAATCCGCTGAAACCGGAAGATACAAAACCTGTACTGCAACTAAAAGGCGGTGGCTGGCGCATCAATGATATTTCTGATGACGGTAAGAAACTTCTCGTCGGCGAGTATGTTTCCGCAAACGAATCGTATCTCTATCTTTTCAATACAGAAACCCAAAAACTGGAGCCCATTACCGACAGAAATGAAAAACAGATCGTACAGGGAAATGCCAGATTCAGTAAAAATGCCGACGAAATTTGGTATGTAACCGACCGCGGTAATGAGTTCAACCGTTTAGCTTCTTTAAATCTGAAAACCAAAAAAATCAGTTACTTCACGACTGATATTCCGTGGGAAGTTTCCGGTTATACGCTTTCTAAAGATAAATCGAAAATTGCTTTCGAAACCAATGAAAGCGGACTCAATAAAATGTACCTAATGGATGCCAATTCCAAGAAATATTCAGAAGTAAAAGGGCTTCCTGTAGGTCTTGTGAATAATTTTCAATTTACGAATGATGGCAAATCCCTGTTTTTTTCGCAGTCTACCTACGATTCTTCTGCAGATATCTACAGACTGGATCTCGCTTCCAATAAAATCGAAAGATGGACCGACAGCGAACAGGGAGAAATGCAGAAAACCGACATGTCTGCACCAAAACTTATTGAATGGAAGAGTTTCGACGGGATGAAAATTACCGGTTTTTATTATCCGGTTTCAAAGAAATTTACAGGTAAAAGACCTGTTCTGATCAACATTCACGGCGGTCCGGAAGGGCAGTCGATGGCTTCATCTTTAGGTTCCGGGAACTATTATACCAACGAAATGGGCGTTGCACTGATTTATCCCAATGTGCGCGGCTCGTCAGGTTTTGGTAAAACATATATTGCAAGCGACAACGGATTCAACAGAATGAATTCGGTGAAAGATATCGGCGCTTTGCTCGACTGGATTGCGAAACAGCCCGAACTCGACAAAGACCGTATCATGATCATGGGCGGCAGTTACGGCGGATTTATGACACTGGCTACCGCCTATGAGTATGCCGATAAAATCAGATGTTCGGTGGATATTGTTGGAATTTCCGACTTTAATACTTTCCTTAAAAATACCGAGGAATACCGCCGCGACCTGAGAAGAGTAGAGTACGGCGACGAACGCGATCCTAAAATGTGTGCTTTTTTCACGAAAATTGCACCACTAAATAATACCGACAAAATTAAAAAACCCATGTTTATTATTCAGGGTACCAACGATCCCCGCGTTCCTGTAACCGAAGCCACACAGATGCGCGACAAACTGAAAGCCCAGGGAAACACGGTATGGTATCTCGAAGCAAAAAATGAAGGTCACGGTTTCCGCAAGAAAGAAAATGTCGATTTCCAGAGACTCGCGGTGATCCGTTTTATGGAAGAATATCTTTTAAAATAAACCAAGTGTAAGAAAGCCATTCCCGCGAATGGCTTTTTATTTTAATTTGTAGGGAGAATTTCGTAAATGTTTTTCTATTTTTGACTGTCAAAATTTGTTAGATGTATAATTTAGGTTTAGCCCTTTGTGGTGGCGGTTCCAAAGGGATCGCCCATGCCGGAGTCATTAAATTTCTTGGTGAAAAGAATATCGTGCCGGATGTTCTTGCCGGTACCAGTGCCGGAGCCATTGTGGCAACCATGTATGCTGCGGGAAAAACGCCGGAGGAGATTATAGCCTTTTTTAAATCAGTTTACTTTTTCAAATGGAATCATTTCGCGTTCCGTAAACCGGGAGGCTTTATTCAGTCTGATGTTTTTGCGAAATACCTGAAACCCATCTTCGAAGACCGCAAACTCGAAGATCTTGATAAAAAGGTTTTTGTGACTGCGACCAATATCATCACCGGAAAACTTGAAGTTTTCGGAGGTAATGTAAAAGTGGTGGATGCGGTGATTGCTTCCTGTGCCGTTCCCATGGTGGCAACGCCGTATAGAATTGGGAATCATCTTTACAGCGACGGCGGAATTTTAAATAATTTCCCGGTAGATGTGCTGAAATATGTAAGCAGAAAAAATATTGGCGTGTATTTCTCCCAGCAGAAATCCATTGAAGAAAGCAGTCTGAAAAATCTTTTTAATATTACTGCCAGGGCCTACGATATTATGACGACGCAGGCCGAGCTTGGCAAGATTACTTATTGCGACTGGCTGATTAATCCGGCAGACCTTCAGAAGTATAATATGTTTGAAACTAAAATAACCAGAATGAACGAGATTTTCGCCATTGGATACAAAACTGCAGCTGAAAGTTACGAACTAAACAAAAATGTACTGGGGATAAATTAAGAGCCCGATAATTACCGAAACAAACGCTAGAAGTAAGACTGCTCCCGCCGCAATATCTTTAATCAAACCAATCTGCTCACTAAATTCGGGGTGTACAAAATCGCAGATTTTTTCGATCGCGGTATTCAGCATTTCTACACTTAAAATTGCAAAACAAACCAAAAAGATAATAGCAGCGTGTTCCGGTGAAAGTTTCAGATAAACGATTAGAAAAATGTTGATCAGCAGTGCCAGAACTTCGAGCTGAAAATTCCTTTCAGACCTTAGCATTTGGAGGATTCCTTTAAGGGAATTTAAAACACTGATGTGGAATGCGGGTTTTCTCATGTTTACCGAACACGGTTTTTAAATAAAATCCGCCCTGAACAGAGCGGAGTTAATTGAAAAAAATGTTTATCACCTGACTGTAGTTCTTCAAATTTACACATTTTTAATTATAAAGTACTTATTGTTTCATATCGTACATTACCAGTGCTGTAACCAGTTTGGGCTCGATATAGGTGCATTTTGGCGGCATCTTAATGTTTTTATCCGATACTTTCAGAAGATCATTAAAACTTACCGGATAAATTCCGAAACCGACTTTAAACTCTCCGGAATCTACTTTTTCCTTGATCTTATTAATCCCTTCAAGCCCGGAATTTCCTTTTATATAGGTGATTTTATCTGTGGTTTTCGGATCTTCAATACCAAGAATATCCTTGAAGATAAACTCTTCGAGAAGAAAATGATCCAGGTCATTCAATTCGCTCTGCTTTTTCCGCAGATCGTGTTTTACGTGAAGCGAATAGAATTTGCCCCCCAAATACATCGAGATATGGAATTTTTGTGAAGGATAGTAAGGTGTATCTCCTTTTTCATGAATCAGAAAGTTTTCTTCAATTTTTGAAAGAAATTCTGTTTCCGACAGTCCGTTTAAATCATTTAAAATCCTGTTATAATCATGGATTTTAATCGACTGGTTCGAAACGATAAAACTGAAAACGTAATTGTAATGTTCGGTACCTGTATGTTTTTTGTTTTTCTTCTTCATGTTGGCCGCATTCAGCGCGGCAGAGCCGATCCTGTGGTGTCCGTCTGCTATATAAAAAGAATCAATCTTCTCCAGCACTTCTTTAAACTGAAGCATTTTCAGGCGGTTATCGATACGCCAAACTTTATGTCGCACTCCATTATCATCCACATAATTGAGCACCGGAACATTTTTTTCCTCATGATTCATCAGCAGCTCTACCTTAGGATTTGCCATATAGGTAAGCAAAACAGGTTCAGCCTGAATGTTTACTTTTTCCAGATAATAGGCAAGTTTTTCTTTTTTGTGTGTGAGGGTAGATTCGTGCTTTTTAATCCTTCCGTTCCGGAAATCATCAACACTCACCAATCCCAGCAGTCCGCGGAAAACAGATTTATTGGGCAGAAACTGTTCATAAAGATAATACGATGAGCTATCCTGAACGAGTTTTTTATCATCGAGAAGTTCTTCGAAATTGGTGCGTATTTTCCTTAGATTTCTGTCGATATCCTTAGATTTACTCACCACATAAGGTTTAATCATCTGAATATAAGATGAATCCTGCTGTGCTTTTTTAGTGATTTCTTCCTGCGAAAAATTGTCTAAAGGATGGGTTGGGAAAATATCAACGTAATCTTCACTCGGTCTTATTCCCCGGAATGGTTTAAAAATAGGCATCGTATCTCTATAGTTTATTTTTAATGTCAATAATTTGAGCGGCAAGTTCTGCTCCGATTTTTTCCTGTGCATCCACGGTATTTCCGCCTAAATGCGGCGATAACGAAAGATTGGGATTCATAAGAAGTGGGAGTTCCGGGGTTGGCTCATTCTCAAAAACATCCAGTGCGGCACCGGCAATTTTTCCGGAATCGATGAACTGGAGTAGGGTAACTTCATTTAAAACTCCGCCACGTGCTGTGTTTACTATGAAAACTCCGTCTTTCATCATTTCAAACTGTGGTGTATCAATAATATATCCGTCGGATTTTGGGGTGTTGATGCTCAGGAAATCTACCTCTTTAAAAAAATCTTCCTGGTTGGTGGTAGAAGTGATTTCGAAATTTACGGTCTGCCCGTCGAAGAAATCCAGGAACAGGGTTTCCGTACGCGGTTTTCTGGTAAGGACTTTCGCTTTCATCCCCAACGAAATTCCCATTTTTACCACTTCCTGGCCAATTCCGCCAAAACCGATCACTCCTAATGTCTTTCCTTCAAGTTCCACCGCGGACGAGAATGATTTCTTCAGCGCTTTAAAGTGCGTTTCGCCTTCCAGCGGCATCAGACGGTTGGATTCGTGAAGGAATCTTGCCAGCGAAAAAAAGTGTGCAAAAACCATTTCTGCGACTGAGCGGGATGAAGCTTTTGGAGTATTGATGATATAAAGGCCTTTGTCAATGGCATATTCGGCGTCGATATTATCCATTCCCACGCCGCCACGTCCTACAATTTTCAGGCCGGGGCAGGCATCAATTAAATCTTCGCGCACTTTTGTAGCGCTTCGAACCAATAGGACATCAATGTGATTTTCGTTAATGAAACTGATGAGATGTTCCTGGGAAACCCGGGTTTCTACCAATTCGATTCCGGCTTCTGCTAAAGCATTTTTACCTGATTCTGAAATACCGTCGTTGGCTAAAACTTTCATAAATGTTGTATCAAATTAACTAAGTAAAATACAAAGTGTGTTTGTGTAATTATTTTGAACTTTTCATCACATCAACCAAAACCTGAACGCTTTCGATCGGCAGTGCATTGTAAAGACTGGCTCTGTAACCGCCTAAACTCCTGTGCCCATTCAATCCGCTGATTCCAGCAGCTTTCCAGGCAGCATCGAACTCATCTTTTTTAGATTCGTCTAAGAGCTGGAACGATACGTTCATTAGGGAACGGTCTTCTTTCTGGCAGAAGGTTTCAAATAAAGGATTGCTGTCGATTTCTTCGTAAAGGAGTTTTGCTTTGGCTTCGTTTCTGGCTTCAGCAGCGGCAATACCGCCATTTTTTTCCAGATGCTGTAAGGTGAGCAGGGTGGCGTAAACCGGGAATACCGGAGGCGTATTGTACATGGATTCTTTGTCGATATGACTCTGGTAATTCAGGATCGACGGAATTGTTCTTCCGGTATGACCCAAGATACTTTTTTTAACTACCACAAGCGTTACGCCCGCAGGTCCCATATTTTTCTGTGCTCCGGCGTAAATCAGGTCAAACTGTGAATAGTCGATCACACGGGAAAAAATATCTGAACTCATATCACAAACCATAAGCGTATCAACCTTAGGGAACGATTTCATCTGCGTTCCATAAATGGTATTGTTGGAGGTACAGTGGAAATAATCGTATTCGCTGCCTACGGTATAATCTTTCGGAATGAACGAATATTTTTGCTCCCTTGAAGAACCTACGATATCTACGGTTCCGAAATTTTTTGCTTCTTTAATCGCGCCTGCAGCCCAGGTTCCGGTATCCAGATACGCCGCTTTGCCGTTTTCGGCTTTCATGAGATTATATGGAACCATTAAAAACTGTAAACTTGCGCCCCCACCAAGGTAAAGTACTTCGTAATCATCGCCAAGGTTCATGAGTCTTTTTACGATTGCTCTGGCTTCATCCATCACCGCAACAAAATCTTTGCTCCGGTGTGAGATTTCGAGGATCGAGAGTCCTATGCCGTTGAAATCGAGGATGGCTTCTGCTGATTTCTGAAAAACTTCCTGCGGTAATATGCAGGGACCTGCGCTGAAATTGTGTTTTTTACTCATGTTTTTAGTATTTGAAAATCCGAAAGTTGCGTATTTCTTTTTTAATTCCGTAAAGTTAAGAGATTTAAGAAAAAAAAACGCCCACAAAAAGTGAGCGGATTATATTATTCTCCGTGTAAGAAAGCTTTTTTCTCGAGCAAGCTTTCCTCCGATTCTACATGGTCTTCATCCGGGATACAGCAGTCTACCGGACAAACTGCCGCACACTGCGGCTCTTCGTGGAAGCCGATGCACTCTGTACATTTATCGGTTACAATAAAATATACATCATCGCTTACGGGTTCCTGCGGTGCATCTGCATCTACCGTTAAACCGGATTTCAAAACAACCATTCCTTTCAGTGCGGTGCCTTCTGAAGCCTTCCAGTCTACTGCACCTTCATAAATGGCGTTATTGGGGCATTCCGGCTCACAAGCACCACAATTAATACATTCGTCTGTTATTCTGATAGCCATTGCTACTTTAATTTTAAATTTCCGCAAATATACAAATAATTCGCCTCACAGTACTAATTTTCGATGGCTTACGTTGGGAAATACGCGTCAGTTTCTGTATTGCTGCGTAACGGAAGACATCTTTTCAGACGGCGGCTGCAATTTTAAAATGTATAAAATAAGCGTCGAAATAATTACGGAAAAATTGTTTGGATGAAGACGAAATTCGGTTTATTTTCTGTCCTAATGTGTTTTTTAAGGTTTTGCATACTTCATGCGTTTGATCAGTTTCGTGGTGTGATATCCGTTAAGCGCTGAACCGGTAAGTGTTTCTGCCTTTTCGATATCAAGAACGCCCTCTTCCAGCCAGATGTTTTCGGGAAAATACAGATCTATTATTTCTCCGATAATCAAAAGGGTATCATTGCTTTTCACTGCCACCGTTTCTTTCAATTCTAAACCGATCTGGATTTTCGATTCTTCGACGAAAGGTGCTGCAAAATTATTTTTGTACACCGCAGTAAGTCCCACGGCTTCGAATTCTGATTGTTCTCTTGGATATCTTGCCGAGGTTTGATGGGCTTTTTCGAAAATATCTGCTGTTATATGGTTAATTGTGAAAAATTTTGTCTGTTGTATATTTTCAATAGTGTGCCGCTCCACAGAATGCGGTCGGGAAATAAAACCCATGAGGGCGGGATCGGCACCCAAGTGTATAACTGAGTTAAAAACGGCAAGATTGGTTTCGTGCTCCCGGCTTGCTGTTCCTATTAAATTAAGACTTTTGAAGCCACTCAGGGAATTGATTAATGCAGTTCTTTTGCGATGTTCAATCTGTTGGATATCTAAACTGTTGAGATGGATGTTCATTTTCGTTTTCTTTCAGAAGATGCTGAAATATTTCTAATTTCAGGCTGCTTAAAGCTGAATATTATATTTTTACGGAACCCATTCCGCCATCGACTCCTATGATTTGCCCGGTAATCCAGCGGGCATTGTCTGAGATTAAAAAAGCTGCCATTTCGGCAATCTCGTGTGGGTTTCCGATTTCCTGTAATGGATGTCTTTTGGCTGCGGCCTCCCGTTTTTCTGGGGTTGACAGAAGCTGGGCCGCAAGTGAGGTATCTGTTAAAGAGGGAGCTATAGCATTTACCCTGATTTTTTGTGCCGATAATTCTGCAGCAAGCGTTTTGGTTAATCCTTCCACAGCACTTTTG
The DNA here is from genome assembly GCF_032060305.1 of Kaistella sp. Classification (NCBI taxonomy): domain Bacteria; kingdom Pseudomonadati; phylum Bacteroidota; class Flavobacteriia; order Flavobacteriales; family Weeksellaceae; genus Kaistella; species Kaistella sp. The sequence goes on from NZ_DAMBHK010000027.1 coordinate 23,738, forward strand.
CTTGCCGCCACCGAAGCATGAAAAGGCATCCCAAGTTTTGCAGCGACAGTACTGAACAGAACAACAGAAGAATGATCGGCTTTTTTAAGGTTAGGCAATATTTTCTTGATAATTTTTACCGCTCCGATCACATTGATCTCAAAATCACGCCTAAAATCATCTTCTGTAAGCCGGTTAATAGGTTTTAGGTTGATGCTTCCCGGAGCATAGATTAAGCCGTCGATGGTTTCAGGGAAATTAATATCATCCAGATTTCCAGAAAGGGTATCCAACGGATAGAATTCGATATTTAACTGGTTTATTTCAGCGTTTTCTGTTTTTGATATGCCAATAATGCGGTGCTGTTCTGTCAGGATTTTTGCTGCGGCTAATCCTATTCCTTTTCCACAACCAACGATTACAATATTTTTCATCTTTTAATTATTTAAGATTTTTACTTCTTTTTGAAATTTTGTTCAGGCTTATGGTGCGCTGCCTGCGGCATTTGAAACGGTTTATTACAGCAGATCTCTTCAGCAGATGTTTTTTGCTGATTCCGGAGTTTACGCGTTTTCTCCAAAGTTTGAAGCTTGACTGCTTTAACTGTAAACGCATTAACTGTATCACTTCGGATTCGCTGAGGGAAAACTGATATTTTATGGCTTCAAAAGGAGTCCGGTCTTCCCAGGCCATCTCGATGATGCGGTCGATCTGTTCGATGCTTAAATTTTTCATTGGCCAAAATTTTTATAATGAAACGGTGTCGCTTTTTAGAGACAGAAGCTTTTTGCTGTAAATCTGCTTGCAGACAATTCCAGTTTCCACTTTTTCCGCCAGTTAAAGGGCTTCCCGCGAGTTTCAAATATTTTTGATGGTAATTCGGATGGAATTGCTAATCTTTAATAAACTTTTTGTAGTTATTGATTTCGATATGTTTAGACCCAAGATCATGCATCATATTGTAAAGACCGAAAAAAGTTCGGTTGATATAAATAAAATGCTTAGAGCCACGGTTAGTATTCATTCCTTTGATGTCATTCGGTTTTGCATAACGCTGCCCTAATTCAGCTATTTCCCTGAAGAAATTTTCATCTGAAAAATCAAAATACTCCTCATTAAAAGGTCTCGTAAACAGTTCCAGCAATTCGTAGAATAGTTTAGAGAAAAAATCTTTTTCCTGGGCTGAATCTTCTTCGCGTAAGATTTCTAATTGGTGTAGTTTTTCCAGGAAAATCTCCGGGTTGTCTAAATTTTCTTTTTTTGCCAACTCAAAGTATGGGATGTAAAAATCTAACGGAACTTCTTTGATGCAGCCAAAATCGATGACCAGAAGTTTATTGTCTTCTGAAACCAGAAAATTGCCGGGATGTGGGTCTGCATGTACTTTTTTCAGCACGTGCATCTGGTACATGTAAAAATCCCAAAGTGTTTGACCTACCAAATTAAGCTCCTGATCATGGTGATGTTTTTTGGTAAAATCAGAAAAATGAATGCCCTGCATCCAATCCATTGTAATGATTTTTTCGCAGGATAATTCCGGATAATAATTCGGGAAGCTGATGTTCGGAAGATGACTGCACTCATCGGCAAACGCCAGGCTGCTGTTTAATTCCAGGTTATAATCTGTTTCTTCGTAAAGTTTGTCTTCTACTTCCTTAAAGTAAGTTTCGGATCCCTCTTTTTTGATGTTGAACATTTTAATGGCCATGGGTTTTACCATTTTCAAATCACTGGAAATACTTTCGCGTATGCCGGGATACTGAATTTTCACCGCCAGGACTTTATCGCCCAAGCTTGCCTGATGCACCTGACCAATACTTGCTGCATTTATGGATTCGGGAGAAAAATAATCGTAAATTTCCTCAGGATTTTTACCGAAGTATTTTCTGAAGGTTTTCTTTACCAGCGCGGCCGAGAGTGGTGGTACAGAAAACTGGGACAAAGAAAATTTTTCCACATATTCCAGCGGGAGTATATTTTTTTCCATGCTCAGCATCTGGGCAACTTTCAAGGCAGAGCCTTTTAACTCTTTCAGGGAATCATAAATATCTTCCGCATTGTCGTGATGCAGGATTTTACGGGCTTCACCTTCTTCCTTTGTTATTTTGTTGCCATAATACTTCAGGTAATTTACCCCTACTTTTGCTCCTGCTTTTAAGAGGCTGCCGGTTCTTTCTAACTTACTTGTAGGTATTTTGTCTAATGTCTTCATTTTACCTTATTTTAAATTTCTCTTTCCATAAAAATTTCCCCAGATCAATGGCTTTTCTTAAGGGTTCGTTATCGAGGAATTCAAAGCCTGTGTCAATGGTTTTTTCAATGAAGATGTCGGTTTTTTCAAAATCCGGCGACTGATCCATCTTCCAGAATTCTAAAACAGAAATCAGGTGCAGCCACATCGCCGCCTGTCTGGATTTTGTATTGAGGTGACGTATTTTTTCACTCGCTTTTTCCGCCATTTCCCAGTTTCTAAAATCTAAACTGTTGGTGAAATCGATAAAGCTGCCGCGCAAGGTTTCTAATATTTTTAGACTCTGTAGTTTGTTGTCGCCTAAAATCTTTAATACAATGGAGCGATTCATGCTAAGGTTTTCAAAAAAAACAAAATAGAGATTAAGCAACTGTTCTTTTGCTGTAGACACCCGCTCTTCCTGCCCAGTAACCAACGCTACAGATTTCTGGAAAAAATGGTTGAGTATTTCTTTTTCTACATGCTCAAAGCCTGAAAAAAAGTGATAGAAATCTTTTTCCTCAAAATTGTTTTCTTTGGCAAACAGGTATACATTTTTCGGCCGGTCACCATGATTTAGAAGATAGTCACTGTACTGCGTGAAGATAAAATCCCGTGTTAATGGTGTATGATTATTCATTTCTGTTGATTTATTAAAAAATATAGTACAAAAATAAACTATTTATTAATATAAAAGTATATATTTGTACTATAATTTTTTAAAAAAGAATATTATGATACAGATTCAGGCACAATCTACTATTCCTACAGATTTTGGCAATTTTACAGTGTATGCTTTTTCGGAGCATGAAGAAGACTGGAGTCCGCATTTGGTATGGGTAGCAGAAAATACAGATTTTAATCGTACTGTAAACGTACGTTTTCATTCAGAATGTATTACGGGAGAAGTTTTTAATTCAAAGAAATGCGAATGTGGGCAGCAGTTAACCGAATCCATGAAATTTGTTTCAGAACATGGCGGAATGATCATTTATCTCCGCCAGGAAGGCAGAAATATCGGGATTATCAATAAACTTAAAGCGTATTCGCTGCAGGAGAAAGGCTATGATACCGTTGAAGCTAACCTGATGCTGGGATTGCCCGCTGACGGAAGAAATTTTGATGTAGCGATTGAAATACTGAAACTAATGAACGTAAAAGAAATAAATTTACTTACCAATAATCCTGAAAAAATTAAATCTCTGAACAAAAGCGGCATTAAACTGAGTAACAGGCTTCCCATGGAGATACAACCTAATGAAGTGAACAGAAGCTATCTCAGTAAAAAACGAAATTACTTTGGTCATCTGCTGGAAAAAGTTTAATTAATTCCCGGAATGTTCAGTGCTTACTTCAATATTAGGAAAAGCAATGTTTCAGAAATAAAAAAAATAACTGCAGACTCAGCCTACAGTTATTTTTTTTTCTCTATCGGTGATTTAGTACATCGGATTGCTAAACCCTGAAGCCATCAGTTTGAACTGATTTTATTCATTTCCCTGCTGCTGTGAAGGTGTTCGTAGGCTTCATTGAGCAGGTTTTTGGAGTCTATATTTTTTTCGTAAATCGGTAAATGAAAATGATTAAGTTTTTTCAAAAGCCTGATTAATTCCATCTTTTCGTTGGAGGTTAAGTTTCCCGATACAATATCTGTAGCCATCCTGATTTTATCCATCTGCATTTCTAAGGCGCTGATGCCGCTTTGGGTAATGGAAATCACTTTCTGTCTTTTGTCTTTCAGCGAATCTTTTTGGGTTACCCAATTCTGTTCGATTAACCTGTTGATGATCTGCATCCCAACCGGTTTTTCATGTACATTTTTTTTAATTAAATCCATTTTCGACATTTCGCCAAACGCTTTCAGATTGATGAGATAGATGAAATCCTCCTGGGTAGAGAAACTCGAACCGAAAATGGCTGATTTAGAATAGCTTTTGGCGTAACGGTTCAGGTGAACAAGCAGCGTGTTAATCACACTTTCCGGGCTGCGTCCTTTTTCCTTTCCAATCCAGCCGGGCAATTCTTTGTTCTTTGCCACGGTATTGCTGGCAGCTAACCAATCCCTAAAAGCATGCATAGAAACATCTTCATTATTGTCGTTTTCAGCTTCAAATTCTTCTACCAGATCTATAATATCCTTAATCAACTGATATTTCATAAGTTTAAATTTAGGAAACAAATGTACTAAATTTATTTAAAATTTAAATTTCTTCAATAAAATTTAGTACTAAAGGTTTAAAAATATACTAAAAAATATAATTTCAGTCATGTTCATCTTTTTTAGTTCTTAAGATTTAATTTGAAGCGAAATATGCGGCCCGTTATTTTATTACGGTTGCTTCGGCCTGAAATAAGGAAAAAACTAAGCTAAGGTATTTTATCAAATAAAGTTTTACAAATACTATCTTTGCAGGAGATATTTAGAGGCTTAGTGTATGCCAGAGAAATATTGCGATTAACGTTTGATAAAACATGTAGAGGTGAAAATTTGAAAGTGATCCATAAATTATCATATCCCAATTTATTAAAAAATCCAGAATTTAAATAGGATGAGCAGAGAGAGTAAAATTTCAGGACTTTGTGAATTAGGCCTGTATATCAAGAATTTCACAGTAAAAAAAGAAGACGATTATAACGGCGATGATGAAAAATTTGCTGCTTTGTTAAGAAAATCCGAAATCGAAAATCCATGGTTTACAATTGAAAATCAAAAGTTTGCTTTGAACCAATGGGCAGATTTATTAAATGAGGGAAACCTGAACGAATGGCTTTCGCATTATAAAGCTTCACTCGTTCCAAAAAGAGTTGGCTTAATCCTGGCCGGAAACATTCCCATGGTGGGTTTTCATGATGTGATTTCGGTGGTTTTAAGCAATCACATTCCGATTATTAAACTCTCATCTAAGGATAAGCGGATGCTGCCGTTTTTAATGGATAAATGGAATGAATTTTCAAACGGAAATGTGCCGTATGAAATGGTGGAAAGACTCGAGAGTTTCGATGCTGTAATTGCCACAGGAAGCAACAATACCGCTCGATATCTGGAGTATTATTTTAAAGACAGCTTGAGTATCATCAGAAAGAACAGAACGTCGGTAGCAGTGCTGAAAGGTGATGAAACTGATGAGGAATTACAGCTTCTGGCAGAAGATATTTTCCGTTATTATGGCTTGGGATGCAGGAATGTTACGAGACTTTTTATTCCAGATGATTTCCTGATCGACAGGATTTTTGAAAATTTCCTGAATTTTAAAGAAATCATTAATCATAATAAATACGCCAATAATTACGAATATAACCGGGCGGTTTATCTGTTGAACCAGGAGAACTTCTGGGACAATAATTTTGTAATGCTGAAAGAGGATGAAGCACTATTTTCGCCGCTTTCGATTATTAATTTCTCCCGATATTCAACTCTTGACGATGTTCGTGATTTTATTGAAGCCAACGAAGAAAATATTCAGGCTGTGGTGGCAAAACCGGAATTGGGATTCGAAAGTATTGGTTTGGGCGAAGCACAGAATCCAGGTCTGGATACTTATGCAGATCACGTAGATACAATGAAATTCCTGGAGGTTATTTAGTGACCAGCTGAAATAGAATTTGCGTGAAGTAAAAATTAATAAGTAATTATATTATAGCATTCTAAGTATCAATTACTCATAATTGCTTTAACTA
>NZ_DAMBHK010000028.1:0-28638 GCF_032060305.1 Kaistella sp.
AGAAAACTGAAGGACAGTATATGGCCGATAACAACCGCGATATGCCTAAGGTTGATAAAGACCTTTACTTTGTTATCGACGAAAAAAACAATCAAATTGATCTTACCGACAAAGGGGTTGAATACATGTCCGCTGGAAACGAGGACAAAGATTTCTTCGTGTTAAATGATATCGGTACTGAAATCGCAGAACTTGAATCAAAAAACCTGAGTAAAGAAGAAGAATTCGAAGCGAAGGAAAAACTTTTCAGCGAGTTTGCTGTAAAATCTGAGAGAGTTCATACATTAAGCCAGTTACTGAAAGCCTACACATTATTCGAAAAAGATGACGAATATGTTGTGATCGATGGCGAAGTGAAAATTGTAGATGAGCAAACCGGCCGTATTATGGAAGGAAGACGATATTCCGACGGACTTCACCAGGCGATCGAAGCGAAAGAAAACGTAAAAATAGAAGCGGCGACCCAAACCTTTGCAACCATTACCCTGCAGAATTACTTCAGGATGTACAACAAACTTGCAGGGATGACCGGTACTGCAGAAACAGAGGCAAGCGAACTTTGGCAGATTTACAAACTGGATGTTGTGGTAATCCCAACAAACCGCCCGATTCTTCGTGATGATAAGCAAGATCTTGTTTTTAAAACCAACCGTGAGAAATACAATGCCGTTATTGAAGAAATCGAAAGATTAACCGCCGCCGGAAGACCGGTATTGGTGGGAACAACTTCGGTTGAAATCTCTCAGTTGCTTTCAAGAGCACTTCAGTTAAGAAAAATTCAGCACAACGTACTGAACGCGAAACTTCACGCTAAAGAAGCAGAAATTGTAGCAATGGCCGGTGGTCCCGGTGTTGTAACGATTGCAACCAACATGGCAGGTCGTGGTACCGACATTAAACTGCAGGGTGATGTGAAAGCCAATGGCGGTCTTGCAATCATCGGTACAGAAAGACATGACTCCAGACGTGTTGACCGCCAGTTAAGAGGTAGAGCGGGCCGTCAGGGAGATCCGGGAAGCTCACAGTTCTACGTTTCGCTTGAAGATAACCTGATGCGTCTTTTCGGTTCTGAGAGAATCGCGAAGATGATGGACAGAATGGGTCATAAAGAAGGTGAAGTAATTCAGCACAGCATGATTTCGAAATCCATCGAAAGAGCTCAGAAAAAGGTAGAGGAAAATAACTTCGGCATCCGAAAAAGACTTTTGGAGTATGATGACGTAATGAACAAACAGCGTGACGTAATCTACAAAAGAAGAAAGAATGCACTGTTCGGTGATCACTTGAAATACGATATTTCGAACATGATTTTCGACGTATCTCAGTCTATCGTAAGTAAAACGAAACTGGAAAACGACTACAAAGAATTCGAGTACGAAATCATTAAGTATTTCACCATGGAAGCACCGGTTTCTGAAAACGAATTCAAAACAAAGCAGGTTCCCGAACTCACCAATATCGTATTCAAGGCCGCTACAGAAGATTACCGTATGAAACTGGAACTTCTGAAAGAAAAATCATTCCCAATCATTGAGAATGTATATCAAAATCAGGGTTCTATGTTTAAAATGATTCAGGTTCCGTTCACCGATGGAGTAAAAACAATGACTATTGTTACGGATCTGAAAGAAGCATACGAAACAAAATGCGATTCTTTAATCAATGATTTCGAGAAAAATATTTCACTCGCTATTATCGATGAAAACTGGAAGCTTCACTTGAGAGAAATGGATGACTTAAGACGTTCTTCACAAGGTGCGGTTTACGAACAGAAAGATCCGTTGGTGATTTATAAGCAGGAATCTTTTTATCTTTTCAGCGAAATGGTAGAAAGGGTAAACAAAGAAATCGTTTCCTTTTTATACAAAGGCGAAATTCCAGCATAAGCAGCACAACTGAATAATATCATTAAACTTCTCCATTCTTGGGGAAGTTTTTTTGTTAACGTAATGTGAATTTGTTGTACTTTTAAAGTCTAAATTTTTTTTTTGAATGGCACTAATAGACTTGTCAAAACAGATTGCTTTAGGAATCGATATTGGAGGAACCAATACCAAATATGGCTTTGTGAACCACCGCGGAGAAATTCTTGAAAAAGGCAGCCTCAAGACCGATGAATACGAAAAAGTTGAAGACTTCATCGATGCTTTATACAATAAAATGTCGCCTTTGATGAAGAAACACAGCAACCAAACAAGACTCGACGGTATTGGTGTGGGTGCTCCCAACGCAAATTATTATACAGGAACCATCGAACAGGCTCCGAACCTCCGCTGGAAAGGTATTATTCCATTTGCAGAACTCATGACTAAAAAATTCGGACTTCCCTGCAAAATGACCAACGATGCCAACGCTGCAGCACTAGGCGAAATGATGTTTGGCGCAGCAAGAGGAATGAAAGATTTCATCATGATGACATTGGGAACAGGAGTTGGAAGCGGAATTATTTCCGGTGGAAATTTAATATACGGACACGATGGATTCGCAGGAGAATTGGGACACACTATCATAAAACCCGGCGGACGAAAACATTGGAGTACCGGTTCCGAAGGTTCTTTGGAAGCTTATGCATCGGCAACAGGAATCGCGATTACCGCCAAAAAAATGCGTGCAGAATTTCCAGATTCTATGCTGAATCAATATCCTGAAGAAGAAATTAATTCTAAAGTCGTACACGAATGCGCTAAGAAAGGCGATCCTACTGCAATAGAAGTATTCAGATATACCGGACAAAAATTAGGCGAAGCTTTAGCGAATTTCGTAATGTTTTCTTCACCGGAAGCCATCCTTCTCTTCGGTGGAGTGATCAAAGCAGGAGACTTCATCTTAAAACCTACTAAACTCCACATGGAGCGCAACCTTTTACCTATTTTCAGAAACAAAGTAAGATTGGTTTTCAGTGAATTAGACGAAGCAGATGCCGCTATCCTTGGTGCAAGCGCGTTGGTTTGGGAAAAATAAAATAACTCTTCATTAATAATATTAACGAACATCTCACTATCGGGATGTTTTTTTATTTGGATTTACCAAACTAATCTTTTGAGGTTCCAGCGCCCATGGTTTAGGTTGTTTACCGAAAATTTGCGGCTTTAAGGCTCAAATTTGGGGTTGGGAGGTTCATGTTTGGGGTTCCGAACCTCAAGTTTGGGGTTGGGAGGCTCATTTTTGGGGTTTAAAGCCTCATTTTTGGGGTTAAGAGGCCCATTTTTGGGGGTAAAAGGGTCAAATTTGGGGCTTGGAGGATCATTTGTGAAATTGCAGATCTGAAATTTGAGCTTTTTAACCTCAATGTGCATTTAACCGCAATTCATCATTAACCATCATTATAAATTAAAATTTTTATGATAGAAAACCGTTATTAAAAAATGAATAAGATTTTAGTATTTTTGATGGGTCTTATTTTGTTTTCCTGCAACGGCCAGGAGACGAAGAAACCTTTAACAAAAAATCAGAAAATGGATAAACAGAATTTAGAATATATCACCTTCGGTGGCGGCTGTTTTTGGTGTGTAGAAAGTTGTTTCAATATGCTGAAAGGCGTGGATGCCGCAATTTCAGGATATTCCGGAGGACATAAAGCGAACCCGACCTATGAAGAAGTTTGCACTGGCGAAACCGGGCATGCTGAAGTGGTACAAATTGCTTACGACCCAAAAATTATTTCTTACGAACAGCTGATGGATGTTTTCTTTTTCCTACACGATCCTACTCAGCTGAACCGACAGGGAAACGATATCGGAACCCAATACCGGTCGGTGATTTTCTATAAGGATGAGGCTGAAAAACAGAAAGCTGAAGCTGCGTTAAAAGCCTCAGAAGCCTCAGAAAGATGGAAAGGAAAATATGTTACAGAACTGGCAAAATTCGAGAAATTCTGGCCGGCAGAGCAGTATCATCAAGGATACTACAATGCAAATCCTACGCAGCCTTACTGCAGCGCTGTAGTTGGGCCGAAGATTGCCAAATTCAAAAAACATTACGGCGAGCTTGGAATGCTGGAAGCGGATACTGAATAATAAAAAAGCGGAGAAAATTCTCCGTTTTATTGATGTCTGAAGATGGTGCAACCAGCTTCTGTCGGATGATCCTGAACATAGTCTTCAGGATTTCCTTTATAATTAACTGATAAATCATTAAATCTCCTGCGGCTGCAGCTGAAAAAAAGATCCCAAACACAAGAAGCATTAAATTACCGGTAATTAAACTGATGATTCCCGGAATTATACCCAATAAAACCAAAGGAGCCAGTAGAGCGATGATGTAATGCTTAATCTTCAGAGGTTCTTTGCAATGGCAATAAGGAGTTAGCATTTTCCATAGGATTCCAAATTTCACAGCGCTGAAACCCTTTTGAGCATACATCGCGAAGAAAATACCGTGGATCATTTCGTGAATTACTATTCCCAAAATCACTCCTGCTACAGGTGCAAATAAATTCCACAATTTATGGTTGCTGCTGAATAAATTAGCGGAAAAACCGTTCTGCCAGATGATGAAAAACGGGACCGAAAAAATGATCGCAAATAGCACCAAGTATTTCAATGCGACCAAATTAGCTTTCATTAAATCAATGATTTTATCTTCCTTCACAAAGTTTTCGAAGTTCATATGATGTATTAAGTGTGTAAATTAAGAAATATTTCACAAAAAAACCCACCAATATTTCGGTGGGCTGAGTACATATTGAAATTTAATTATTTCACTAAAGTCATTTCACTGATCAGGTGACCTGCTTTACCGTATTTTTCGATGATCCAAAGCACCATTCTTACATCAACGTTGATGGTTTTCTGAAGTTTAGGATCGAAGATGATATCACCGCTAAGCGCTTCACTGTTTCCGTCGAATGCAAGACCGATTAAGTGTCCGTGTCCGTTAAGAATTGGAGAACCAGAGTTACCTCCTGTAATATCGTTATTTGAAAGGAAGTTTACCGGCATGAAACCTTTTTTATCGGCATACTGGCCAAAGTCTTTTCTCTTCACTAAATCCAGGAAGTCCTGTGGAAGATCAAATTCTTCATCTCCTTTTTTATATTTCGCAACCATTCCGTTAATTTCTGTGTAATAGTTGTTCTTTTCGTTTATTCCACCATAATTACGGTCGCTTCTTACAGGCAGTGTATCAACAGATCCTGTGGTAAGTCTCATGGTAGAGTTTGCATCCGGATAGAATACGGTATCAGGCTGGGATTTTCTTAATCCATCTAAGAAAATTCTGCTGTTTTTAGCAAAAGCTTCATCTACTTTAGCATATTTATCACCTGCTAATTTTTGGTCTGTATAGAATCCGTTTGCCAGTTTCAGAAGCGGATCTGCGTCGATTTTCAACCGGTCCGGATTGTTTACAAAATTCAAAGCAGATTCTTTGGTTGCGAAAATTGAAGAAAACGCAAGTGTTGAAAGGTTTTTCGCATCAGCAGCCATTAGGGTTGCTGACGCATCGTCTTTACTAACTCGCTGTTGGTAAAGGTTGACCATTGAATTCAGCATTTCTCCTTCAAGCTTAGCATTGAATCCGTCGTACATTCTGTCGATTGCATCGGTAACTTTGGTTTTCATCGCAGCTTTTCCGTTGGCATCCTGATCTGCATAGGTTTTCAATAAAGAACCTAACTGGTAGGCCACCGGGATATATTTTGCGTTTCTCTGAAGTTGTGAAGAATAATTTCTTTCAACATTTCTGTTAGAGAACTGCGCATAATTGGCTTTGATATTATCCAAAACTCCTGAATACATTACTTCGTTTGCAGGTAATATTGCCCATTTCATGAATTTGGCTTCCAAATCTTTTTTACCGCTGATAGTTCCGTTTTTAATCACGGCGTCGATGGTACCCTGTCGGTTTTTCCAGTAATTTGCCACAGAAGCATATTGGGAAGCATAGTTAAGCTTCGTTGCCTGATCTGCATCCATATACTTTTTCATAACATCCATGGCAAGTTTTGAAGCTTCAACCCAAGCCGGATAATCTTTATTTACCATCTGCTCGATTCCGAAAGAGGTAAGGTATCTGTTTGTTCTTCCAGGGAAACCAACAATCATCGCGAAATCGCCAGGTTTATAACCTTTAAGTGAAATCGGAAGCGCGTGCTTAGGCTTCATAGGAACGTTGTTCGGAGAATATTCAGCCGGATTCCCGTTTGCATCTGCATATACTCTGAATACAGAGAAATCTGCGGTATGCCTTGGCCACTCCCAGTTATCGGTATCACCACCGAATTTACCTAAAGCGTTTGGAGGTGTCCCTACCAATCTTACATCTTTAAAATCCTGATAAACAAAATAATAAAACTCGTTTCCGTTGAAGAAATCTCTAACCACAACGCTGTATTTTCCGTTTTCTGAATTTTCAGTCTGGATGGCTTTGTATTCTGCATCGATAATTTCTTTTCTTTGGTCTGCAGACATATTGTTATTAAGCTTATCGTTAATACGCTTGGTAACATCATCCATTCTCACCAAAAATCTTACGGATAGGCCTTTTGCAGGGAGTTCTTCACTTTTTTTCATGGCCCAGAACCCGTTGGTTAAATGGTCTTTTTCCGGAGTTGAAAGTGCAGCGATTTGTCCGTATCCACAGTGGTGATTTGTAAAGAGTAAACCTTCTTTAGAAACCATCTCGGCAGTACAACCACCACCGAACTGCACAATTGCATCCTTCAGGCTGGAATTGTTGACAGAATAAATTTCTTCAGGAGTAAGCTTCAGACCTTGCTTTTTAAGGTCAACACCGTTAAGTCTCTTGATCATTGTCATCAGCCACATCCCTTCATCGGCTCTTAACTGAACAAAGCTCATCATGAATGTGAGCAGTAAAAAAATTCTTTTCATTTATAAAATTATTTAGTAGGCTAATTTATGAAAATCATTTCAAATACAGCTTTTCTCAAAAAAAAATGGATGAGTAACCCTCATCCATTCCTTATTATAATATTACTACCAAACTATTTTTTGATAAGTTTAGTGTTTTCTACAGCACCTTCTCCATAATATACCTGAAGAATGTAAGTTCCTTTAGCTAAAGAAGAGACATTGATTTGGTTACCTGCTTTAAAGGACTGAACTTTTTTACCGGTCATATCAATAACTGAAATGTTCTCAATCTTCTTGTTAGAAGAAATATTTACGATATCAGTTGCCGGGTTAGGATAAACTTTTAAGTTAGACTTAACTGCGTTATCAGAAACCCCAAGTGCCAAGTTTCCATTGAATTTGAAGATTCCCTGAGTTCCTGAAGGTCCGTCAGAGAAATATCCTGTCCAGCCGGTTGTAGGATTAAGGAAAGATACCTTCCCTCTCTGTCCCCCATCGATTCCAGGAATATTATCAATGATTGTCCAGTTTAAACCTCCGTCAGTAGAATATGCAGATCCGGTACCTTGTGCTGCAGCAGAGTTGATACCAGTTGTTACATAGGTATTAGCTGTACCAGGTACATAGGCAATATCACCGAAGAACCATGTCCCGTTGGGTGTAACTGGATCCCATGTTACCCCTCCGTCATTTGTTGAATAGAGACCGGCAGATAATGTAGTAGGAGAGTCAGCTCCGTCCACTGCAAGTAAAAGTCCGTTATTAGCATCTTTAAAAGCAAAGGCTCCAGAAGATCCGGAAGTAATTACTCCACCAAAGTCAAGCACGGGGCTATAGTTTCCGGTCCAGGTGTTTCCTCTATCGGGAGAGTGCAGAATTCGGCCTACGCTGGTACCAATCCATATATTATCACCAACAACTTCCTTAAGACCAACGTAAGTAAAATCATCACCGTTTACAGGTACTGGCGCGCCGGGAACTGCCGTCCATGTTGAACCTCCATTAGATGTTTTGAACATTTCGAATTTCCCGTTTAATGGGTCACCACTTGTCCATCCATTATTTGCATCCCAGAAGTAAATATGATTCGCAAATGATCCAGAGGTATAGCCTACGGTTTGCTGCGTCCAGCTAGTACCTCCGTTTGTAGTTTTCCAGATTCTGTTGGCATTAGTTCCTGCTGAAGCCGGTGCGGTTACTACCCATGCGGTATTTCCGTCAATAGCTGACAAATCGGACACAAGAGTATTTGATCCTGGGCCAGTGATATTGTTAGCAGTCCACGTAGTGCCGCCATTAGTCGTACGCGAAACAATCTTAGGATATGTCCCGGCTCCGGAGCCGTCGTATGCAAATATCCATACCGTGTTTGCATCTACAATATCAATCTCATCAACACCAAAATTCAGAGGGAATTTGGTTCCCTGAGGAACCCAAGATTGAGCCTGAGATAGCATAGAAACTAGCGCAAAGCCAGTGAGTAAAATTTTTTTCATAATCTTTAAAGTTTAATGATTTTTTGTAAAATTATACAAATCCGAAATAATACACAAACTATATTGCCATTTTTTTACCTTAAAGATAATTTTGATGCTAAATGGTGAATCTTGTTTTAAAGAACTTAAAAGAAAAAATTAGACATATTTATAAGATTTTAACATCTCCGTGTGAGGAATATCATCTTCCAGATATTTTTTCCCGGTATCCTGAAATCCAAATTCCGAATAAAACTTTAAAAGATAATCCTGTGCAGAAATTCTTACATCTCCTGCGCGAAATCGGGCTTCAATAATAAAAAGTGCAAATTTCATAAGCGTTTTCCCCAACCTCAGATTTCTGTAGTTGGAATTCGTTAAAACACGACCTATAGATGCTTCCTGATATTTAATTCCTGAATCGAAAAGCCTGCAGTAAGCTAAAATTTCGCCGTTAGTCTCGGCCCACAGATGCACTGCTTTATCATCGTAACCATCAGCATCCAAATAATTACATGTCTGTTCAACAACAAATACAGCCTGCCGGATTCTTAAAATTTCATATAATTCCGTCACTGAAAGTTCTGTGAAAGACTTAATTTTCCAATGAATTGTTTGCATTACAGAAAGTTTACTTTATTGTTTTCCAGAAATGCGTTAGTTTCGGCGATGAATTTCAAAATTGCGTCGCCTCCTTCTTTTTTCTCCGCCGATGTTATGTAAATTTCAGGCAGGTCTTCCCATGTTTTCAGAAGTTCCTTTTTGTACTCTTCTACATTAGCCAGTACGGCGTTTGGTTTGAGTTTATCCGCTTTTGTAAATACAATGGAGAAAGGAACTCCGTTCTCGCCACACCATTCTATAAATTCAAGGTCGATTTTCTGTGGTGTATGTCTTACATCTACCAACACAAAAAGGTTGACAAGATTTTTTCGGTTCAATATATAATTGTTAATCAGTTTTTCGAAATCTTTTCTCATACTTTTCGAAACACGGGCGTACCCATAACCTGGCAAATCGGTAAGATACCACGCTTCGTTGATTATAAAATGATTGATTAACTGGGTCTTTCCAGGAGTCTGCGATGTTTTGGCAAGGTCCTTATGATTCAGCATTGCATTGATTAGAGAGGATTTCCCAACATTAGACCGTCCGATAAAAGCATATTCCGGCAGCACAGCTTCCGGGCAATCCTGCCATCTTCCGCTGCTTTTTATAAACTCTGCTGTCTTGATAATCATTTTATTATTTTTTTCAAATTTAATTAAATAAAAAATGGAAGTTAAAAACCTCCATTTTATTTTTCTATTTTCTTCAGCCAGCTGTAAAGGATTTCGTTAAACTCATCTGGCTTTTCCATCATGGCGGCGTGACCACATTTTTCGATCCAGTATAAATCAGAATTTGGTAAGAATTTATGCATATCTACTGCTACATCAGGTGGTGTCACGTTATCATCTTTGCCCCAGATTAAACAAACAGGTGTTTTAATTTTCGGTAAATCGTGCAGCATGTTGTGCTTTATTGCGCTTCTGGCAAGCATTACTGTTTTTATTCCCTTCATTCTATCATTCACTACAGCAAAAACCTCATCTACCAATTCGTCTGTCGCTACAGTCGGGTCATAGAAGACTTCTTCTGTTTTCTTCCTTATATATTCTTTATCAGATTTGCGTGGAAAACTGTCACCGAAAGTTCTTTCATACAGACCAGAACTGCCTGTTAAGACTAAGTTGGCAACAAGCTCTGGGCGGGCAAGCGTAAGGATCAGCCCAATATGTCCACCCATCGAATTTCCTACGATCGTTACTGGCTCATCAGTTTTTTCTTCAATGAATTTGGCGACATATTTTGCAATTGTAGTAAGATTGGTGTGCAAAACCGGTAAGTCATAAATAGGAAGCACCGGTACAAAGACCTTGTACCCGCGTTCGGAAAAATATTTTACCGTTTTATCAAAATTACTCAAACCTCCCATTAATCCATGCAGAAGAATCAGCGGGTGACCTTCTCCAGCCTCAATGAAAGAGTATTTTTTTTCTTTTTTCGTAATAAATCTCATAGAAATGCTTACTAAGCACTGCAAAAATACAAATTAAAGACCAACTATTATTTACATGAATGAATTTATAATAAAAATAAATTTCAAAGAAAAAGATGAGAGTTTTTCAATTTATTTTTCATAAATCCAATAATATGTTAACTTCTTTTTAATCAGCTGTTTAGTATTAACAATCAAAACTTATTAACATTAAGTCAAAAAGTGGGAAAAAGTGGGAGCTTTTAGAAATTTTTATATAAATTTGTCCCAAATGAAGAATTTCATCGGCACATATGAATGTAAAATCGACGACAAGGGTCGCCTAAAACTCCCTTCATCATTGGTAAAACAGATGGAGAATTTTGGCGGAGATTCTTTTGTAGTCAAGCGTTCCGTATTCCAATCCTGCCTCGAGGTTTATCCAATGTCGGGTTGGGAAAAACTGATGGAAAAAATTAATAAGCTGAACCGTTTTCAGAAAAGAAATGCAGATTTCATCCGCCAGTTTACCGCGGGCCTGAAAACTGTAGAACCCGATAACGCAGGCAGATTACAGATTTCTAAAGATTTAACCCTTTTTGCAAATCTAAAAAAAGAAATTGTGATTACCAGTGCCGGCTCGCTTTTCGAGATTTGGGACAAAGAAGCTTATGAAGCGGTAATTGCCACTTCGGAAGAAGATTTTGCGAAACTTGCCGAAGAGGTAATGGGAGACATCAGTTTTGATGATCAGGAAGAATAATTATTCCAAAACGTAGTGTGCAGCGGCCACTTCACCTTAATATAATATAGAATGTATCACAATCCTGTTTTGTTGAAGAAAAGTGTTGATGATTTGGTAACGAATCCTGACGGGATTTACGTTGATGTTACTTTCGGTGGTGGTGGGCATTCCCGGGAAATCCTGAAAAGACTTTCACCGAAAGGCAGACTTTTCAGTTTTGACCAGGATCTGGACGCACTTAAAAACACTATTGAAGACGAAAGATTTACCCTCATCAATCAGAATTTCAGGTTTTTAGAAAATTCCCTACTGGTTTATGGTATTAATAAGGTAGACGGAATTCTGGCAGATTTAGGCGTATCGTCCCATCAGTTTGATGAAGCAGAACGCGGTTTTTCTACAAGAAGCAATGCACCGCTGGATATGCGGATGAATGTGATGCAGGTTCTGGACGCCAAAAAAATCATTAACGAATACGAAGAAGAACAGCTCGCCAATATTTTTTACTATTACGGCGACTTACGGGAATCCAGAAAACTGGCGCGCGAAATTGTGCACCACAGAAAAATAAAACCTATTGAAACCACAGAGGATCTGAAAAAACTCTTTAGCTACATCCCGGCATTCAAACAGAATAAGTTTTTCGCTCAGGTTTTTCAGGCCATCCGAATTGAAGTAAATCAGGAGTTGGAGGTGCTAAAAGAAATGCTCCTTCAGGCATATAAAATATTGAAACCCGAAGGCAGACTGGTCGTAATCTCATATCATTCTCTGGAAGACAGACTGGTAAAGCGTTTCCTGAAGAACGGCATGTTCGAGGGTGAACCCGAGCGCGATATCTACGGAAATTATGCAAAAGCATTTAATCTGCTTCAGAGCAAGGCAATTGTGCCGGATCACGCAGAAATAGAAGAAAATTCCCGTGCAAGAAGTGCAAAAATGCGGGTTGGAATAAAAATATAAATTAAAGATGAGTGATCACATTCATCAGATCAATGGCAAAAAAACAAACATATCGCCCCCAGAAAAAATTAACCTTTATTGACATCATAAAGGGAAATTTTCTGAACCGTGATGAAGTGAAAATTCATTACCGGTACTTTCTGCTGATTTTTCTGCTTTTGATGATTATGATTTACAGTAACCATTTGGTGAGTAAAAAAATTGAATTGGTAAATGAATTAAAAGAACAGACTGAAGAATATAAGTCGAGAAACGCATACGCACAAAGCCGGTTGATTAAAGTAAAACTGGAATCGGAACTAGGCAAGGAAATGGTGGAAGATTCCCTTTTATCTCTGGAAAACCACCCACACAAATTATTGATAAAATTAGACAGTACAGATGGCAGTACTCAATGAATTCGAAAATAAGCGCTCAAAAACTTTGAGATGGGGCTACCTTTTTGCCGGGGCAGCCTTCATCCTTTTTGTGGTGTTTTTAGGCCGGATTCTTATTCTTCAAAACACTAATGTTCAGGAAATTAAAGACGATTACATCAGTAAAAATTATCGTGAAGCTACTTTAAAAGCTGCGCGCGGAAATCTTTATGCTGCGGACGGTTCCATTCTCGCCACTACGGTAATGCGTTATGATGTTTTTCTCGATTTCAAAACAATAAAAGATACAGTTTACTCCAACAATATCGGCGCTTTAACAGATTCTCTTTCCAAAATGTTCGGAAAGCCGCGAAGTTATTTCAGAGACCGCCTCGATCAGCAGAAAAAAGCAAACAACCAATATTATTCTTTGGTAAAAGGCCTTGATTTCGATGAATACGATCGAATCCGTAAGTTCCCGATTTTCAAAAAAGGAAAAAACCGCGGTGGATTTATCGTTGACCGGAATTTTAAACGAGAACTCGCCACAACGCAGATCGGCGCCGGGACTATTGGAATGGATAACGGCGTTACAAAATCTGGTTTGGAAGGCGCCTTCTCCAAATACATGACAGGAGTCAACGGAACCCGCCTGGAGCAGCGTGTAAACTCCAGCCAGTGGAAACCCATTGATTACTGGAAAGTTAAGGAACCTGTAGACGGCCAGGATGTATACACCACGATCGATTTACGCATTCAGGATATTGCGCATTCAGCACTCGAAAAACAACTCATCAATTTCGATGCAGACCACGGTTCTGTATTGGTAATGGAAGTCGCTACAGGCAAAGTGAAAGCAATGGTCAACCTAAAGCGTACCGAACCCGGAATGTATGTGGATTCCTATAATTACGCACTTAAAGACGCCACCGAACCTGGTTCAACCTTCAAAACGGTGTCGCTGTTAGCCGCAATGGATGATGGTTTTATTGATGAAAACACCACAGTAAATGTTGGAAATGGCGTGTGGACGTATGCCAAGCAGAGAATTTCCGACGGTCATGGCGGTGGAGTTTATGAAATAGCCGATGTTCTGGCAAAATCCAGCAACGTAGGGTCAGCGAAACTCATTACCCAATATTACGCCGATAAACCACAGGTTTTTCTGGATCACTTAAAGAGATGGAAAATGTTCGAAAAAATGGACATTGAGCTTCCCGGAATCACCAAACCTTTCATTGTAACCCCAGAAAACAAAAGATGGAACGCTGCGACACTGGCTTCACTTTCTTATGGATACTCCTCACGATTCAATCTGCTGCAGCTTACCACATTCTATAACGGAATCGCCAACAAAGGTAAAATGCTGAAACCACTTTTCATTGATAAAATCATGAAAGACGGGCAGATTCTGTATTCCGCTCAACCAGAAGTTATGGTTAAAAAAATGGCTTCTGAAAAAGCAATTACAATGATGACCAACGCGCTGACTAAAGCCGTTGAAAAAGGTACGGCAAGAAGTATTTTCACCCCGAACCTGAAAATGGCCGGAAAAACAGGAACCGCAAGATTCGAATACTGGAAACCCGGTCCCGCAAAATATCAGGCGAGTTTTGCCGGATTCTACCCTTCCGACAATCCCAAATATACTTGCATTGTGATGGTTAATCAGCCAGATAAATCTAAAAGTTATTACGGATCAACTGTAGCCGCTCCGGTTTTTAAAGAAATTGCAGGAAAAACCTTTCTGAAAACGCCGCAAAATATTGAAAGAGAAATGCTGGTTGACAAAAAAGTTGATCTCAGCAAAATGGTGGAACGAACCGAAAAAATCGCTGTCACAGGTAAACAGATGCCGAAAGTAGTAGGACTCATCGGGAAAAACGTAATTCCCCAACTTGAAAACCAAGGCTATAGAGTTGATTACAAAGGTGTTGGACGCATTAAAGAACAGTTTCCCGTGGAAGGCACCACGATTAAGAAAAACCAAAGAATTTACCTGAGTTTACAGAATTAAAAAAACTGGAACAGGCTGCAAGGCTTGTCCCTGAAATATAAAATGAATTTAGAAGCGTTATTGAACAGAATCCCCGTACTTGAAATTTCCGGACGTAAAAACCCGGAGATTTCGGAAATCGTTTTCGACAGCCGTAAAGCTGTGGAAGATTCACTGTATGTGGCTGTGAGAGGAACAGTTTCCGACGGACATTCTTTTATTGATGCGGCCATCGCAAAAGGTGCCATAGCGATTGTTTGCGAAGTTCTGCCAGAGAATCTTTATCCAGAAATCACTTACATTCAGGTGAAAGTTGCTTCGAAAACTTTGGGTCAGCTGGCTTCAAATTTTTACGGAAATCCTTCAGAAAAACTCAGTTTGATTGGAATTACAGGCACGAACGGGAAAACTTCGGTTACTACCCTTTTGTTCGATATTTTCAAGAATTTAGGATTTAATTCCGCTTTAATTTCTACGGTAGAATACCGAATTGGGGACGAAATCATTCCGTCAACGCACACCACACCCGATATTGTACGATTAAACCAAATACTGGCAAAAGCGGTTGAAGTGGGCTGTGAATATGCCTTTATGGAAGTTTCTTCGCACGGAATTCACCAGAACAGAACTGAAGGTCTGAATTTTAAAATTGCTGGATTTACCAATATTTCTCACGATCATTTAGACTATCATAAAACCTTCAGCGAATACCTCAAAACCAAAAAAAGGTTTTTTGATGATCTGAATCCGGAAGCCATTGCCATCACCAACATTGATGACAAAAACGGAACTGTGATGCTTCAGAATACAAAAGCAACGCAAAAAACTTACGCGCTGAAAACCATGGCAAATTACCACGGCAGAATTCTGGAAGCAGATTTCAATGGGATGCTGCTGAATTTTGGCGGTAGAGAATTCTGGACCACCTTGACCGGGAAATTCAATGTTTACAACCTGCTGCTGGCTTATGCAGTTGCGATCGAAAGCGGTTTTCATGAAGAAGATGTACTGAAAACCATCTCAACGCTGAAAAAAGTAAAGGGACGTTTTGAAACCCTGAAATCCGACAGCGGAATTTTCTTTGTTATCGACTATGCGCACACGCCCGACGCACTCGAAAATATTTTAGATTCCATCAACGATATCCGCACAAAAAACGAAAGACTTATTACGATTTTCGGCTGTGGCGGTGACCGTGATCATGCAAAACGTCCCGAAATGGGCAAAATTGCAACAAGAAAATCAACGCTGGCCATCATCACAAGCGATAATCCAAGAACTGAAGATCCGGCGGCAATTATCAAAGAAATTGAAGCAGGTGTGGAACCGCAGAATTTCAGCAAATACACCTCGATTCCCGACCGTAAAGAAGCCATAAAAATGGCGATTAAATTTGCGGAACCGAGAGACATCATCCTTCTTGCCGGAAAAGGGCACGAAGATTATCAGGAAATCAATGGCGTAAAACATCATTTTGATGATAAAGAAACCATTATGGAACTCGCAAAATTAATGTCGAAATAATTTGCGAGAATTAAATTATTAACCGAAAACCAAAGAAAATGTTATACTATCTCTACGAATATTTTACCAGCATCGGGGTTCACGTTCCGGGACTCGGTATGTTCAGATTTATTTCTTTCCGTGCTGGAATGGCGGTTTTGCTGTCACTGATTATCGCTTTGGTTTACGGAAAAAAAATCATCAATTACCTCCGCAAACAGCAGATGGGGGAACTGGTTCGTGATCTGGGTTTAGAAGGACAGAAGCAAAAAGAAGGCACGCCAACAATGGGAGGACTCATCATCATTCTGGCTACCCTGATTCCGGTTTTGCTCTTCACCAAAATAATGAACATTTACATTCTATTACTCATCGTTTCGGTGGTGTGGATGGGCGTTATAGGTTTCATTGATGATTATCTGAAGAAAATAAAGAAAAATAAAGATGGCTTAAGCGGAAAATTCAAAGTGATCGGGCAGGTTGGTTTGGGATTGATCGTGGGAGTGCTCATGTATTTTCATCCCGATGTTACGGTAAAAAGAAAATATGCTGACGCCAAAGAAATCAACCGTAATAACATCGAAAAAAACTTCATGCCCACGGAAAAAGCTACCGTTTCCACAGTACCTTTCGTTAAAAATAATGAATTCGACTACAGCGGAATACTCTTCTGGATGAGTCCCGAAGATGCCCACGAATGGGCCTGGATCGTATTTATTCCAATGGTAATTTTCATAGTAACTGCGGTTTCCAACGGCGCCAATATTACAGATGGCATCGATGGACTTGCTGCGGGAACAAGTGTCGTCATCCTGCTTACACTGGCCTTTTTTGCCTACATTTCCGGGAATATTATTTTTGCAGACTACCTCAACATCATGTTCCTCCCGAATATGGGTGAAGCTACCATTTTCGCTCTGGCCCTCGTGGGTGCGGTGATTGGTTTTTTCTGGTACAATACCTATCCGGCTCAGGTATTTATGGGCGACACAGGCAGTCTAATGCTGGGCGGCATAATTGCTGTTTTAGCCATTATCCTGAGAAAAGAGCTTATGATCCCTGTGCTATGCGGTATTTTCGTTGTCGAAAATATTTCTGTGATGCTTCAAGTGGCAGTTTTCAAATACAGAAAAAGAAAATATGGGCTCGAGTATGCCCAGAATAACAGACTTTTCAAAATGTCGCCCCTTCACCATCATTACCAAAAAGAAGGTTATCACGAGAGCAAAATCGTGAACCGAATGATCATTATTGGGGTTCTATTTGCGATTATCTGTTTAATTACTTTAAAAGTGAGATAGCGACAGGTTGACTTGTCAATAAAAAACAAAAAAATGAAAATAGTTGTTTTAGGAGGCGGAGAAAGCGGCTTTGGTGCAGCATACTTAGCAAAGAAAAAAGGCTTGGAGGTTTTTCTTTCAGACAAAGGTCTGATTAAGGAAGACTACAAAAAGCTTTTGCTCGATGCCGGCATTGAATATGAAGAAGGAAAGCACGATGAAGATAGAATTCTTGCAGCCGACTGGATCATAAAATCACCGGGAATTCCTAAAAAAGCTGAGATCATTTCGAAAATCAACAAAAAAGAAATCCGGCTTTCCTCTGAAATTGAATTTGCTTCTGAATTCACCGATGCCAAAATCATCGCGATTACCGGAAGCAACGGCAAAACAACAACAACGTCACTGATTTACCATATTCTTAAAAATGATGATTTAAAGGTAGGTTTAGGCGGAAATATCGGTAAAAGTTTTGCAAAACAGGTTGCTGATGAAAATTTTGATTATTACGTTCTGGAAGTAAGTTCTTTTCAGCTCGACGATATCCAGAATTTCAGGCCTTATATTTCCCTGTTGTTGAATTTGAGTCAGGATCACCTGGATCAGTACAATTACAATTACGAAGAATATGCTTTGGCAAAATTCAGAATTGCTGAGAATCAGGAGAATGATAATTTCTTCATCTATAACAAAGATGATGAAATGAGCATGAATCTTCTCGAAAAACTCGAGATAAAAGCCAAAATGATTCCTTTTTCACTGAAAGAAAAACTCAAAGAAGGCGGTTATCTCACCGAAGATAAAATGGTGGTAAAACTTCACGACGAATTTTCAATGAAAATCGATGAATTGGCATTGGTAGGAAACCATAATGTTGCCAACAGCCTGGCAGCTTCAATCGCTGGTAAAATACTTAAAATAAGCAATGAGAGCATCCGGAATTCCTTAACCACATTCCAGGCAGTAGAACACCGGTTGGAGCAGGTAGCCGAAATTAACGGCGTAAGGTTCATCAACGACAGCAAAGCTACCAATGTAAATGCGACCTATTATGCTTTGGAAAGCATGAAACAGCCTACCGTATGGATTGTTGGTGGTACAGATAAAGGAAACGACTACACCGAAATCGAAGATCTGGTAAAACGCAAGGTAAAAGCAATTGTCTGTTTAGGGCTCGACAACCAAAAAATCATCGATTTTTTCAAAGAAAAGAAAGAATTAATCTACAGCACATCCAGCATGGAAGACGCTGTGAAAACAGCAAAATCTCTTTCAAAAAGCGGCGATACCGTATTGCTTTCACCATGTTGTGCAAGTTTCGATTTATTCGAAAATTATGAAGACCGCGGAAATAAATTTAAAAAAGAAGTTTTAAAATAACACCCCAAACGGGACGCAAAAATGCAGGAAACAGAAAACAAATTCGAATTATTGAAAGGTGACAAAGTCCTTTGGAGCGTAATCTTACTGATTTCGTTCTTTTCGGTGTTCCCTGTCTATTCCGCAAGTTCGAATCTGGAATATATTGTAAACAGCGGCACCACGACTTCGCATTTAATTAAGCACACATTTTTTGTAGTGCTGGGTCTGGCGATCATGCGTGGCGTTGGAGTAGTAAAATACGAACACATCGGTAAATTGAGCAGTATTTTATTGGCCATCATGATTCTCCTGCTTGGATTAACGATGTTTGCAGGCCAAACTATTGATGGTGCTTCAGCCTCACGGTGGCTGAAAATCCCTGGTACGCCGATTTCCTTCCAGCCGTCGTCGTTCGCCTATCTGTTGCTTATCATTTACCTGTGCAGATATTTAACCAAAAAAATTAAAAGAGAGCGCCACACCTGGGAAAATATTCTATTTATTTTCGGGCCGGTTCTTCTCGTATTTGGCCTCGTAGCAAAGGATAACGGATCCACAGCTTTAATGATCCTCATCGTTTCATTGGCGGTAATGCTTATAGGGCAGCTCAGTAAAAAATACATTTTCGGATTTGTGGGAATCGCTTCATTGGCTATTGGGATTTTCATGTTTGTCGCACTGAAAACTGATTTGATTGAGAACAACAGGGTACATACCTGGATGAGCCGTGTAGAAGTTTTCATGAATTCTAAAAAGGAAAATCAGCTGGAAAACGAAATCGACAAAGCCAAAAATTATCAGGTAATGCAGGCGAAAGCCGCCATCGTTCACGGTGGAATTGCAGGAATGGGACCAGGGAAAAGTGCACTGAAGCAAATGCTGCCACAATCTGCATCCGACTTTATTTTTGCGATTATTGTTGAGGAATATGGATTTATCGGCGCTTTGGTACTTATTTCACTCTATCTCATCATGATCATCAGAATCGTGATGATTGCCAGTAAAATGCCGGCGTTTTTCGGCAGTTTACTTGTGCTGAGCCTTGGCATCATGATTTTTGTGCAGTTATCGGTAAACATTGCAGTCGCAGTAAACCTTATTCCGGTGACCGGGCAGCCTTTGCCGTTGATTAGTTATGGTGGAACATCGATGCTGGTGACCTACCTTCAGTTAGGGATTATTTTAAATGTAAGCTCCAGAATACAGGTATATGATGAAGAAGGAATGGGCAAAAAACAGGATATCGAAGAGATCAATGATATCGCATAAAATTACGGTTTTAAAAAGATGAACAGAAAGTTAAAAGTTTTAATGAGCGGCGGCGGAACAGGTGGACACATCTTCCCTGCCATCGCTATTGCCGACGAAATCAGAAAAAGATTTCCGGATGCTGAATTTCTGTTTATCGGAGCCAACGGAAAAATGGAAATGGAAAAAGTTCCGCAAGCCGGCTATAAAATTACAGGATTAAATATCGCAGGATTCGACCGCGGAAATCTTCTGAAAAATTTTGGCCTGCCTTTCAAAATTCTTTCAAGCTTGGCTAAAGCAAGAAAAGCCATTAAGGATTTTAACCCGGATTTTGCAGTAGGAACCGGCGGTTTTGCAAGCGGTCCAGCATTATTTATGGCCTCGGCACTGGGCGTTCCCATTTTTGTGCAGGAACAGAATTCGCTTCCAGGAAAGACCAATACTTTTCTGGCAAAGCGTGCGAAGGCAGTATTTACCGCATATCCCGATATGGAAAAATTTTTCTCCGGAACAAAAACATATTTTCTGGGAAATCCGATCCGCAAAAACATCATTACCAACTTAATTGAAAGTGATGTCGCCAAAGAAAAAGCAGGTTTAGACAAAAATAAACTCACCATCCTTTCCGTAGGCGGTTCCTTAGGTTCCCGAACGTTGAATAACGCGTGGAAAGAACATTTAGATCAAATCATAGAAAAAGATTATCAGTTGATCTGGCAAACCGGAAAAACCGATTACCAAAATATCTTAGCCGAAACAGAACCCAAACAGAACAGAAACATTCAGATTGTTGAGTTTATTAAAAACATGGAGCTTGCCTATTCTGCCGCAGATATTATCGTGTCAAGAGCCGGCGCCATTGCAATCTCTGAACTGGCAGTTGCAAAAAAACCGGTGCTTCTGGTTCCATTTCCTTTTGCGGCGGAAGATCATCAAACTAAAAATGCGATGACTCTGGTAGAAAAAAATGCAGCCAAAATGGTGAAAGACACAGAAATGAAGCAGAAATTCTGGCCTACACTCATGGAAATCTGCGAAAGCGAAAAACTAAGGAAGGAAATGTCTGCAAACCTGGATTTCTTCGCGAAACCCAACGCAGCGCAGGAAATTGTATCTGTAATCTTATCCACTTTAAACATCAAATCCTAAGCGAGATGAAAGCTTTATCAACATATCAGAACTTCTACTTTGTAGGCATCGGCGGCATCGGAATGAGCGCTTTGGCGCGTTATTTCAATGCATCCGGAAAAAAAGTGATGGGTTACGATAAAACCGCGACAAAAATTACGTCTGCTTTAATCTCAGAAGGAATTGATATTATTTTTGAAGATGTTGTTTCTGAGGAAACTAAGCATTTAAATCCGGAAAATACGCTGGTAATTTTCACACCTGCCATTAAAAAACTTGATATTTTAACTCATTTCAACGGTCATGGATTCACGGTGCTGAAGAGAGCAAAAGTTCTGGGTTTAATTACTGAAAATACCGCGTGTATCGCTATTGCAGGAACCCACGGCAAAACCACAACCTCTTCCTTAGTAGCGCATCTCTGTAAAGAAGCAAATCTTTCGTTTTCAGCTTTTTTAGGTGGAATTGCAGAGAACTTCAAATCGAATTTCCTGTACAACGGAAGTGACATATCGGTGGTTGAAGCCGACGAATACGACAGAAGTTTCCTCAACCTTTCTCCGGACTGGGCGGTAATTACTTCAACAGACGCTGATCATCTGGATATTTACGGTGATAAAGCTACGATTGAACAGGGATTTATAGATTTTGCAAATCTGGTTCCGGCAGATAATCAGCTTTTTGTAAGAAAAGGGATCAATATCGGCAGAAATGCCAAAAGCTATGCGGTGAATGAGGAAGCGGATTATTACTCAGACAATATCCGGGAAATCGGCGATAAAATTTATTTCGATTTTCACACGCCAACCGAAGAGATTGATGATTTCGAATGGGAAATTCCGGGAATTCACAATGTAGAGAACGCGACGGTTGCTATTGCGATCCTTCATAATTTAGGCGTTGATTTCGAAACTTTAAAACAGGGAATTGTCAATTTTAAAGGAATTAAAAGACGGTATACCAAACACCGTTTCGAAAACGGAAAAATTTATATCGACGATTACGCGCATCATCCCACAGAACTCAATGCGGTAATTGGTTCCATCAAAACCTTTTACCCGGAGAAAAAACTTTTGGTGGTTTTCCAGCCGCATCTCTTCAGCAGAACCCGAGATTTTGCGGATGGTTTTGCAGAAAGTTTAGATAAAGCTGATGAACTTATTCTGCTGGATATATATCCGGCGAGGGAATTACAGGAAAATTTTGAAGGAGTGACCTCATCCTGGCTGTCGGAAAAAATAAATTTGGAAACTCGCGAAGTTTCGACTTTAGAAGATGCTTTCAGCAGGATTAAAGAAAAAAATTTCGATGTTTTATTAACAGTAGGAGCCGGAAATATCGACACTTTATACGACGGAATTGTAGAATGGCTTTCGGGCAAATAGAAAAACAGTTTAGAATTAAACAATGAAAAACAAATTCAGAATATTAAAAATATTAATAACAGTAATCATTTTCGGATTTCTGCTGAGTTTTTCGTTGAAAAGATTCAATAATAAATCCATGGAAAAAGTTTCGGTTAATCTGATCCAAACCAAACATCCGGTTTATTTTATTGATGAAAAAGACATCAGGGAAATCGTAAAAAAATCTAATCCTGAAAAACGAATAGGCGACATCAACATCCCGGAATTAGAGAAAAAACTCAACCAGTTACCGGCGGTTGACAGTGCCAATGTATATTTGAATTTGAACGGCAACCTGCATCTGGATATTAAGCAGAGAGTCCCCGCGTTCCGGCTGAACAAAAACGGAAATGACTTTTATGTGGACGGAAAGGGAACAGAATTTCCAATCTCCAAAAATTATTCGTTCCCCTGCATGTTGGTTACCGGCGACGTTGATAAATCTGAATATATAAAACTGGCTGAACTGGTCGACAAAATCGACCGCGACGAATTCAGTAAAAAATATTTCATCGGCATTTCCAAAGAAAAAGAAAATTATAATTTACTTACCAGCCAGGGAAATTATAAGGTAGAAATAGGTAATCTGGAAAATATAAATCTGAAGGTTAAAGGTTTTAAAACCTTCGTGGAGAAACACCTTGTTTATCAGGAACCGGAGAAATACACAAAGATTTCGGTAAAGTACGATAATCAGATCGTTACCACGCTGAATCCGTATTTCAAAGAAAACGACAGTATGATGAAAGTGGGCAGCAAAGAATTGGCGAAAGCGCCTTCAGCAGCAAATTCAATTAAAAAAGAATCTCTGCAGCCTGCCGCCAAAAAACCGGAAACAAAACCAAAGGAGAAGCCTAAAGT
The DNA here is from genome assembly GCF_032060305.1 of Kaistella sp. Taxonomy (NCBI): domain Bacteria; kingdom Pseudomonadati; phylum Bacteroidota; class Flavobacteriia; order Flavobacteriales; family Weeksellaceae; genus Kaistella; species Kaistella sp. Next base: position 23,162 of record NZ_DAMBHK010000028.1, read on the forward strand.
CAGCGTTTCAAAACCCAAAACAGAAGTAAAAACAACGGCAAAGAAAGAGACTTCCAAGCCTAAAACTGCCACTTCAAAACCGGCTGCAAAGCCCAAAACAAAAGTTAAAATAGAGTAAAAAATCAAATCGACATATCAATGAAAAATCACGAGTATTCAGTAGGCCTCGACATCGGAACCACAAAGATTGTGGCGATTGTCGGTAGAAGAAATGCCCACGGTAAAATTGAGATTCTCGGCGTTGGAAAGGCGAAAAGCCTGGGCGTTCATAAAGGAATTGTGAACAATATTTCCCAGACCATACAGTCCATCAAAACTGCCGTAGCCGAGGCGCAAGCCAGTTCAGGCGTAGCTATTCACAAAGTTACAGTTGGTATTGCCGGCAAACACATCCGGTCATTACAGCATTCAGATTATATCATGAGGGATCATCCCGATCAGTATATCACGGAAGACGATATCGAAAAACTGAAAGAACAGGTTAAAAAACTGGTAATGCTTCCGGGTGAGGAAATTATTCACGTTCTTCCCCAGGAATATAAGGTTGATTCTGAGGGAGAAATCCAGGAACCCATCGGCATGCACGGCAAACGTCTGGAAGCCAACTTCCACGTTGTTGTAGGCCAAATGGGAAGCATCAGAAATATCGCAAGATGCGTTCGTGAAGCTGGCCTGGAAATGGAATCCTTAACCCTCGAACCTCTCGCTTCTTCCGAATCTGTATTGACTAAAGAAGAAAAAGAAGCGGGTGTGGCTATTGTAGACATTGGCGGTGGAACTACTGATATCGCAATCTTCAAAGACAATATCATTCGTCATACCTGTGTAATTCCATACGGTGGCGGAATTATTACCGATGATATTAAAGAAGGGTGTTCAATCATCGAAAAACACGCAGAACAACTGAAAGTAAAATTCGGCTCTGCAATGCCGGAGATGGAAAAAGACAGCACATTCGTTACCATTCCAGGGCTTCACGGCAGACCTGATAAGGAGATTTCGCTGAAAACTTTGGCGCATGTAGTAAATGCGAGGGTTGAGGAAATCTTAGAAATGGTAAACACCGAACTGAAGGCTTATGGCGCTTTTGAGCAGAAGAAAAAACTCATCGCAGGCATCGTTTTAACAGGTGGCGGCTCCAACCTTAAAAACCTTAGACAACTCGCAAACTATACCACAGGTTTCGACAGCCGTATCGGGTTTTCTAATGAATATGTGGCTAACGACAAAAACCAGTTTCTTAAAGGTCCGGAATACGCAACTTCCATAGGTCTTTTAATGGAAAGTTTAAAAATCCGCGATAAGAAACACAGCCCTGAACAGCCGAAACCGGAAGAAGTTGTTAATGAAGTTCCTGCAAAAGAGGAAACTTCAGCACAAATTACCGAAACTCCTGAATTCAGAACAGAAGAACAGGTGATTGCAGAGTCTGGAGAAAAAAGACGCAACAAGCTCACCATCGGTCAAAAAATTATGGAAAGCGTAAAAAAATTCTTTGAAGAAGTTGAATAACTAAAAAATACAAATACTATGGAAAATATGAACACACCAGGATTCTCATTTGATTTGCCAAAGGGAAATTCATCAATTATAAAGGTTATCGGAGTTGGCGGCGGCGGAAACAACGCATTGAAACACATGTACGAAAGAGGGATTCACGGGGTAGATTTTGTAATCTGCAACACCGATTCCCAGACTTTGGATAACAACCCGGTTGCCAACAAAGTTCAGCTTGGGGTAACTATTACCGAAGGTTTGGGCGCTGGTGCAGACCCTGAAGTAGGTGAAAAAGCTGCTATCGAAAGTATTGAAGACATTAAAGCTTCAATGGGACAAAATACGAAAATGGTTTTCATTACCGCAGGAATGGGCGGCGGAACCGGTACTGGTGCAGCTCCTGTGATTGCAAAAGTGGCGAAAGATATGGGAATTCTTACCGTAGGAATCGTTACCGTACCTTTTAGTTTTGAAGGGAAAAGAAGGCTGGAGCAAGCCGATTTAGGTTTGGAAAAACTTAGAAATAACGTGGATTCCCTTATCGTTATCAACAATGATAAACTGCGCCAGCAGTACGGAAATCTTGGTTTCAAATCAGGATTCTCTAAAGCTGACGAAGTGTTGACAAACGCTGCAAAAGGAATGGCAGAAGTAATTACCGGATATTTTGATGTAAACATCGACTTCCGTGATGCAAAATCTGTTTTGCAGAATTCAGGAACGGCTTTAATGTCGAACGGTATTGCTTCCGGCGAAAACAAGGCCGAAGAAGCTGTGAAAAAGGCACTCGACTCTCCGTTATTGAATGATAACAAAATCACGGGCGCAAGAAACGTTCTTCTTTTAATCAGAAGTGGTTCCGAAGAAGTTACCATGGACGAAATCGGCGTGATTATGGACCACATCCAGAAAGAGGCAGGAAATACTGCTGATATCATTTTCGGAGTGGGAACCGATGAAGAACTGGGCGACGCAGTAAGCGTACTTGTTATTGCAACAGGATTTGCGAAAGATAACCACAAGCATTCAGGCACTTCAGAAAAAATTAAATTTTCTCTTACCGATACCATGGCGGCGCCTTCAAAACCAGAATCTCCTTTCAAACAAAAAGCTGAAAAAGAAGAGATTACAAGAGAAGATTTTACCCGAAAGAGCCTTTTCGTTTTAGATGATGAAGACGATTTCCAGACGCCACAGTTCTCCGCAAAATCTGCCGAGAAAAAAACCGCCGTTGAAAATGATACGGCCACCGAAATGCGTTTCTTCGACCTGAATGAAGAATCCAAACCAGATCAGACTTTCAACATCAACGAGCCACAGGAACTGGATTTATTTTCTTTCGAAGATCAGTATGAAGTGACCGAATCCGTTTCTTTCAAATTTGAAACTGAAGATACACCGACCGAAAAAGCACCTGAAACCAACAACACTTCATTTACTGAAGAAAAACCAATGGAATTCAGTTTTTTCGTAAACGAACCGATTGAGGAGCCGAAAGTTGAGACACCACAACCTAAAGCAGAAATCAAGGAACAGCCGGTTCAGAAAACCGAAATTAAGGTGCAGCAAAGCATAGAAGAGCCACAGCAGACTACAAAATTGGAAACTTCTGATGATTTTACCTTCATCAGTAAAGTCGCTCCGAATGATAAAATAATTGAAAGAAGAAACAAACTCCGGGAATTCAACTCCAGATACCAAACGACAGAATCTGAAAACGATTTTGAAACAGTTCCGGCCTTCCGCAGAAAAAATATTACCATTGAAAACGGTAATGCTTCTGAACAGAAAATAAATAATTTTCTTGCAGAAAACAACGGTAGAATGCAGGTTCGCGAAAACAGATTTCTAAACAAAGACGTAGATTAATTATGAGCTTGGAACTTACCATCAGCGAGGCGATAAAAACCGCCATGAAAGATAAAGACAAAGTAGCACTCGATTCTCTGCGTGCCGTAAAATCTCAGATCATGTTACTAAAAACCGAGGCCAAAGGTGCCGAAGTTTCGCCGGAACAGGAAATTGCTATTTTACAGCGCATGATAAAGCAGCGGAAAGATTCTTACGAACAGTTTACTGCACAGAACAGGACTGATCTTGCAGAAGTGGAAGAAGCACAGATGAAAGTGATCGAAAAATTTCTTCCCAAGCAGCTTTCTGCGGAAGAACTAGAAACGGAAATGAAAAAAATCATTGCCGAAACCGGTGCACAAAGCGCCAAAGACCTGGGAAAAGTAATGGGAGCTGCCAGTAAGGCGCTTACAGGAAAAAGCGACGGAAAAAGCATTTCCGAAATGGCTAAGAAATTACTTTCCTAAAAACAACGGATATTCAACCTTTGCATATCGATTTGATTGAAGCCCGGCGCATGTAATGCTCCGGGTTTTTTATGACAAAAAGACAAAAATTGATTTTCGGAATGATTTTGATGCTCATTATGAATGAAATTTAGTGCACGAAATTCATTAAATTTGCAGTGAGAAAAGTCTCAATTTTAACCATAAATAATTTTTTATATGTATCCAGAAGAATTAGTAATGCCGATGAAGGCTGAGCTTACCGATAAAGGATTCCAGGATTTAACCACTCCTGAAGAAGTAGCTAACGCAATTAAAAAAGAAGGTACTACCCTTTTGATGATTAACTCTGTTTGCGGGTGCGCAGCAGGAGCAGCAAGACCGGGGGTGATTTTTTCTTTAACAGGAGATAAAAAACCTGATCAGTTAACCACTGTTTTTGCAGGTTTCGATAAAGATGCGGTAGCAGAAGCAAGAAAATTCCTGGCACCGTTCCCGCCAAGTTCGCCATGTGTAGCGCTTTTCAAAGATGGAGAGTTAGTTCACATGCTTGAAAGACATCATATCGAAGGAAATCCTGCCGGGGCCATTGCTGCCAACCTGCAGGCTGCCTATGACGAATATTGCTAAACGTAAATTTAGTTTGATCAAACAAATCTGCACTGATAATTTCGGTGCAGATTTTTTTATCCTTGGGTAAAAATAATTTTTTCAGCTTGGTATCGTTATTGAAGAGGTCAAAAAAACCGAAAACATTTAATTAATAAAAAGTTATGAAAAAATTACAGTTATTATCAGCAATTGTGGCAGTATTATCACTGTCATCCTGCACAGATGATGCAACGACCGGAGGCGGCTCAGCTTCTGTTAATGTAAGACTCACCGACGCACCTGCCCTTTATGACAAGGTGAATATCGACGTTCAGAAAATTGAATTCAACACCAATAATGGATGGAATTCGCTGAGCGTAAATACACCAGGGGTCTATAATCTCCTGGACTTTAGAAACGGAATGGATGTTCTTCTGGCAAAAGCCGAACTTCCCGCAGGAGCAGTTACACAAATGAGGCTCGTATTGGGACCAAACAATTCCGTTGTTAAAAATGGTGTTACTTATCCATTGGAAACACCTTCTTCAATGCAAAGCGGACTGAAATTCAACTGGAACCAGACCTTAGAAGAAAATGGCGCTTACAACGTATGGATTGATTTTGATGCTGCGCGTTCCATCGTAAAAAGAGGTAACGGAACTTATGCGCTGAAACCGGTAATCAGAGCTTTCAGTGAACTTACTGATGGACAGATCAAAGGATATGTTCTTCCACAGGCTGCCAATGCACAGGTTCATGTAATTTCGCCGGCTAACGATACCATCGCAACCGCATTACCGAATCTGGCAGACGGATTTTACATGTTTAAAGGATTGCCGGCAAATACTTACACCGTTTCATTTGATGCTGATGCAACTACGCCTTATGTTGATCAAAATCAAACGGGTGTAACAGTGGTTTACGGACAGGTTAATAATTTGGGAACAAAAACATTAACCCAATAATCAGACACAAAATATCAGCCGCAAAGTTTTTTTTCTTTGCGGCTTTTTTTATTTTTTCTAAAAGCACTTTTCATTATATTTGTATCAATGGCAACAAAAGCGCTTTTTAATACCGTTGTAAACTGGT
>NZ_DAMBHK010000029.1:0-8405 GCF_032060305.1 Kaistella sp.
ATGTTACTAAAGGCCAGCCACTTTTCAGACTGGAAACCAATACGCTTAACCAATCTGCAGATGCAGCACGGGCAGGAATTGGGGCGGCACAGTCCGGTGTTGCTGCAGCAAAAGCAAATGTAAGTGCTGCGCAGGCCGCCGTAAATGCATCGCAGGTAGAGGTTAACAAACTTATTCCTCTGGTTCAGAAAAATATTATCAGCCCAGTACAGCTGGAAACAGCAAAAGCAAATTTATCGCGTGCACAGGCGCAGCTTGCCCAGGCTCAGGCGGCCCAGGCTCAGGCGGCGGCAGGTGTTTCTCAGGCTTCGGCAAATTACAAAGGTGTTCAGGCCAATATTAACTACTCTGTCATCCGGGCGCCTATTTCAGGAGTTCTGGGCAAACTGCCGTTCAGAGTGGGAAGTTTGGTTGGTCCCAACGACCCGACCCCTTTAACCACTGTTTCGGATACGAGTGAAATTTTCGCATACTTTTCAATGAATGAAAGAGAATATCTTGATTTCCTGGAAAATTCTTATGGTGCTACGGTTCCGGAAAAATTAAGAAATATGCCAATGGTGGAGCTTGAACTTGCCAACGGAAGTCTTTACGGAGAAAAAGGAAAAATTGAAGCCGCGACCGGACAGATTGATCCGACCACAGGTACTATTCAGTTCCGGGTGTCTTTTACCAATGCATCAAAACTGCTGAGCAACGGAAACAGCGGTACAATTAAAGTCCCAAAATTATATAATAAGGCTCTTGTGGTACCGGAAAGTGCAACTTTTGAACAGCAGGGTTTGGTCTACGTCTTTAAAGTTGAAAAGGATACCGCTAAGAATGTAATGATCGGAGTTACAGACCGTGTGAATAATCTTGTCGTCGTAAAAGACGGCATTAAAAAAGGTGAGAAAATTGTGGCTCAGGGCGTAGGTACATTAAAACCCGGAACTGCGGTAAAACCTAAACCTGCAAATTTCGACGAGATTGTTAACGCTATAAAACCGATTTTCTAATGGTAAAACATTTTATAAACAGACCGGTTCTTTCGAGCGTAGTCTCTATCCTCATTGTGATTCTTGGTGTTTTGGGCTTGCAGGCGCTCCCGATTACCCAATATCCCGATATTGCGCCGCCCACGGTAAGCATTAATGCCAATTACACCGGTGCGAGTGCCGAAACCGTAATGAACAGCGTAGTGATTCCGATCGAAGAGCAGGTAAACGGGGTAGAAGGAATGGATTATATTTCATCTTCTGCGAGCAACAACGGTTCTGCAAATATCCAGATTTTTTTTAAACAGGGCGTTGATCCAGATATCGCTGCGGTGGAAGTACAGAATAAAGTACAGCGCGCAGTTCCGCTTTTGCCTGCCGATGTTACCCGATCCGGAGTTACGGTACAGAAGCAGAGAACAAGTGCACTGATGTTCCTTTCATTTTATACCGATAATAAGGATTTGAATGAAGTCTGGCTTCAGAATTATATGAACATCAATATAATCCCGGAACTTAAAAGGGTAAATGGCGTTGGTGAAGCCCAGGCTTTTGGGGGCAAGAACTTCTCCATGAGAGTCTGGATCGATCCTGCAAAAATGGCTGCCTATGGTTTAGAACCCAGCGATGTTACCGCCGCGATCAACGAACAGTCCCGGGAAGCTGCCGCAGGGCAGTTGGGGCAGAACAGCGGAAGCGCTTTCGAATATGTAATTACCTACAAAGGAAAATTTAACGAAGAAAAAGATTATGGCGACATTATCCTGAAATCTATGGGGAACGGGCAATTCCTTAAACTTAAAGATGTCGCGGAAATTAAGCTTGATGCTCAGTCTTACTCAGGAATCGGAGAGAATAACGGAAGAAGATCGATCAGTATGGGGATTTTCCAGACGCCGGGTTCTAATGCGCAGCAAATTATTAAAGATATCAAAGTCTTCCTCGAAGAAAACGAAAAAACACTTCCGGAAGGCGTGGGCTATACCATCAACTTTGATACGAACGACTTTCTTGAAGCTTCTATCAGCAAAGTAGTCACTACTTTACTCGAAGCTTTTATCTTGGTTTTCCTGGTGGTTTATCTTTTCCTTCAGGATTTCCGTTCTACCCTGATTCCGGCCATTGCGGTTCCGGTTTCTATTGTCGGCACGTTTTTCTTTTTGAATCTTCTAGGATATTCATTAAACCTTTTAACCCTTTTCGCTTTGGTTTTGGCCATCGGGATTGTAGTTGATGATGCCATTGTAGTGGTAGAAGCCGTTCACGCGAAAATGGAACATGGTTTCTCCGATGCTAAAAAAGCTACAGTTAGTGCAATGGACGAAATTACCGGCGCTATTATCTCTATTACTTTGGTAATGGCTGCGGTATTTATTCCGGTAACATTTATTACAGGCCCTACCGGAGTTTTCTACCAGCAGTTTGGGATTACACTGATCGTGGCCATTTTAATCTCTGCGGTTAATGCATTAACACTGAGTCCAGTTTTATGTTCTCTGTTTTTGAAACCAAACCCTGCACATCACAAAGAATATACTTCGATGAACTTCCTGCAGAAGTTTTTCTATAAATTCAATGCAGCATTCAAAAGCGGAACAGACAGGTACGGAAGACTTTTCGTTTTCCTTTTAAGACATAAATGGGTAACACTCGTAATCTTTGCTGTAGGAGGATTGTTTTTCTGGTGGTCAAATTCCACTATGCCATCAGGCTTTGTACCCAAAGAAGACCGTGGGATTATCTTTACCGATGTGGCGCTCCCACCGGGAGCGTCTATGGAAAGAACGTATAATGTTTTAAAAGATTTGCAGGCAGAAGCCAGAAAAATCCCGGGTGTCGCCAACGTAACCTTTACTGCCAGCCGCGGATTTATGTCAGGTAGCGGTTCCAATGCCGGACAGGCGTTCGTGAGACTGAAACCATTTGACGAAAGGGCCAAAGATGATGATCAATCCGTGGAAGCGATTACTAAAAAGCTTTTCGGGCTGGCCGGAAAATTTCCTGACGCTAAAATTGTATTTTTCTCGCCACCAAGTATTCCGGGATTTGGTTCCAGTGATGGTTTCTCTGCAGTTCTACTCGATAAATCTGGCGGAAGTTTAAAACAGCTTGATGGTGTCGCTAAAGAATATCTCGGCGCTTTGATGGAGAGACCTGAAATTCAGTTTGCGCAAACCTCATTCAACACCAATTATCCACAGTATGAAATGGTAATTGATGTGCCGAGAGCCAAAGAAACTGGAGTTACGGTTTCAGATATTTTAAGTACGATGCAGGGATATGTTGGTGGTGTGTACGCGGCCGATTTCACCAAATACGGAAAACAGTTCCGTGTGATGGTTCAGGCGTTCCCCGATTCCCGAAACGAACCATCGGATCTCAGCAGTATTTTTGTAAAAACAGCTTCAGGTCAAGTGGCACCCATCTCGCAATTTGTAACCATGGAGAAAACTTTCGGACCCAAATCGGTGGAAAGATATAACCTCTTTACTTCGATTTCGATCTCGGGTTCCAACAATCCTGGATTTTCAACGGGTGACGCCATCCGTGCTGTACAGGAAGTTGCCGCAGAAAAACTCCCGGCAGATTATGTAGTTGAGTTTACCGGTCTTTCGAAAGAAGAATTAAGTTCGGGATCGCAAACCGCAATTATCTTTTTACTGAGTCTGGTATTTGTTTATTTTATCCTTGCCGCGCAGTACGAAAGTTTCCTGTTGCCTTTGGCGGTAATTATTTCGCTTCCGCTGGGAGTTGTAGGCGCATTTTTTGGGCAGAGAATTGCCGGTCTCGAAAACAATATTTATTTCCAGATCGCTTTAATTATGCTGGTAGGTCTTCTTGCCAAAAATGCAATTTTGATTGTCGAATTTGCGATACAGCGTAGGAATCATGGCGAAACTTTGGCCATGTCTGCCATCAATGCGGCAAAAGCGAGACTCAGACCGATTCTGATGACTTCCTTTGCCTTTATATTTGGGATGCTTCCGCTGGTTTTCGCATCCGGAATTGGATCTGTAGGAAACCGATCGATCGGAACCGGGGCCGCAGCAGGTCTTCTCATCGGAACGTTCTTCGGTCTGGTAGCGATTCCGGTTCTGTATGTGATTTTCCAGTGGTTACAGGAAAAGATAACACCTGTAAAAGTGAAAGACATTAATCTGGCAGAATAATTTCGTACACTGATTAAAATTTTAAAAATGAGAAAACATTTCAATATAAGAACTTTATTACTGTCGCTCATCACCTTTGCCGTGCTAACTTCGTGTACGGCCCGGCAGAAGTATGAAAGACCGAATGAGGTGAATGAAAATCTTTTCAGAACAGATTTGCTTCCGAAAGATTCTGCCAGCATTGCTACCGTTTCGTGGCGCGAAATCTTTACCGATCCTGTGCTTCAGAAACATATTGCAAGAGGCTTGGAGAATAATCTTGATATCCGAATTGCACTTCAGAATATCTCTGCCGCAGAGGCTTATTTAAAGCAAAGCAAAGCTGCGTATCAGCCGACACTTTCTGTAGGCCCCGGTTATACCTTCCAGACACAGTCTCTAAACACGCAATTGGGTCAGCTTGCAGGAGAAAGAAGGTATAATAATATTTATGATTTGAGTGCAGATATTTCCTGGGAAGCCGATATCTGGGGAAAAATGAAAGCTCAGGAAAAATCGCAGTTTGCAGAATATTTAGGTACAGTTGCCGCACATAAGGCAGTGAAAAGTGATTTGGTGGCTGCAATTGCGTCTGCCTATTATCAGCTTTTAACTTTCGATGAGCAGAAAAGAATCATCGGTGAAACAATTACCTTAAGAAAGAAAAATCTTGAAACGACAAAGGCGTTGAAGGATGCCGGAACGTTATCTGAAGTTGCTGTACAGCAAAGTGAAGCACTGGTTTTCAATGCAGAATCCCTGCTGATCAACATCAATACACAAACCGCGTTGCTAGAAAATGCATTAAGCCTTTTGATGGGTGAACCCTCGCATGCGATTGAGCGTACAACTTTAGCGCAGCAAAAAATGCCGGAACAGTATCAGTTAGGTTTTTCTGCAAATCTGCTTTCGAACAGGGCAGATGTAATGGCAGCGGAATATGGTTTAATTTCAGCTTTCGAACTCACCAATGCCGCCAAAGCACAGTTTTATCCAAGTTTGAGAATTAATGGCAGCGGCGGAATTCAAAGTCTGGATATTGACCATTTATTCACTGTGAATTCACTTTTTGCCAATGTGGTGGCAGGTTTGGTGCAGCCGGTTTTAAATAAAAGACAGATCCGCACCAATTATGAAGTGAGTTTGGCCAATAAAGAAAGAGCTTATCTGAATTTCCGTAAAACCCTTCTTACAGCCGGAAGAGAAGTTTCTGATGCTTTGAAAGTTTACGAATCTCAGGACAGTTTTATCGATTTAAAAAGAAAAGAATTAACCGCTTACCAAAAATCGGTGGAATTTTCGCAGGAGCTTGTGAACTACGGAATGGCAAATTATCTGGAAGTATTAAATGCTTCGGTAAACTCCCTGAACGCCGAACTGAATATTTCTAATGCCGAATATGCCAAAATGAAAGCTGGAGTAGAACTGTATCAGGCGCTTGGCGGTGGTTGGAAGTAAAGATTTATGATAAATAAATTTTAAAAATGTAGCAAAGGAAAATTCCCGTATGCTACATTTTCAGATTTTTAAAGAATTCCCACATCACAATTCCGCCGCAAACCGAAACATTCAGCGAGTGTTTTGTTCCCAACTGTGGAATTTCCAAGAATGCATCATAGATAGAAAGCGCTTCGTCGCTTAACCCATCCACTTCGTTACCAAGAACTAAAGCGTACTTTTCTCCTTTATTAATGGCGTAATCCGTCATTATTTCCGAAGTTGAAGTTTGTTCAATTCCGATGATTTTATAATTTTCGTTTTTCAGATTTTGCAAAGCTTCTGAAATATTTTTCTCGTAAATCCAATCTACGCTTTCCGTTGCTCCTAAAGCCGCTTTATGAATTTCGCGGTGCGGCGGTTGCGGCGTAATCCCGCATAGAATAATTTTCTCCACAATAAACGCATCCGCCGTTCTGAAAACTGCGCCTACATTATGCATGCTTCTCACATTATCCAAAACCACTACCAACGGAATTTTTTCGGTTTGTTTGAAGGTTTCTACATCGATTCGCCCTAATTCTTCGAGTTTCAGTTTCTTGGTGGATGACATTTTCGTATTTTTGTCAAAAGTAAGTTTTTTAAAACTCTTATCGTTAATTTCACATTCCTAAAATATTCCCGTGGCAAAGAAAGAGACTCCTTTAATGACGCAGTATAACACCATCAAGGCGAAGTATCCTGATGCGCTTTTGCTGTTTCGCGTTGGGGATTTCTACGAAACTTTTGGTACCGATGCCATCAGAACTTCCCAGATTTTAGGGATTGTGCTCACCAAAAGAGCCAATGGCGAAGGTCATATCGAACTTGCCGGTTTTCCGCATCATTCCGTGGATTCTTACTTGCCAAAACTCGTGAGAGCCGGACTTCGCGTTGCGATTTGCGACCAATTAGAAGATCCCAAATCCGTGAAAGGTATTGTTAAACGCGGCGTTACTGAGCTTGTCACTCCCGGAGTTACTTTCAATGAGCAGGTTTTAACCTCGAAAAAGAATAATTTTCTGCTTTCTGTACATAAAGAAAAAGAAAAATACGGAATCGGTTTGGTGGATGTTTCCACAGGAGAATTCCTGGTTTCTGAAGGGAATTTGGAGAAATTGTTGCATATCGTTCACACTTTCGATCCCAGCGAAATTATTTATCAAAGATCAACGGAACTTCCTTCTCAACTCAAAAATAAAAATTCATTTAAGCTCGAAGATTGGGCTTTTCAGTACAATTATGCTTACGAAAAACTCACCGGTCATTTCAAAACCAATTCATTAAAAGGTTTCGGAATTGAAGAATTTAAACTCGGAATTATCGCCGCCGGATCTATTTTTGCTTATTTGGTAGAAGATACGCATCACGCACTTTTGCAGCATATTACGAAAATTCAGGTCATCCCTCAGGACGATTATCTGATGATGGATAATTTTACGCTGAGAAACCTCGAAATCGTCTATCCAAGCAATCCACAAGGGAAATCTTTGCTCGATATTATCGATAAAACCGCAACGCCGATGGGCGGAAGATTGTTGCGAAGAAGATTGATTCTTCCATTAAAATCCGTCGGTGAAATCAACAGAAGACTGAATTTAATTGAGTTTTTCAATAAAGAAGATCATCTGAAATATGAAATTCAGCAACTATTAAAATCGATTTCCGATCTTGACCGATTGATGGGAAAATTGGCTTCCGAAAAAATTTCACCGAAAGAGTTAGGTTATCTGCTTCACAGTTTGATGAATATTCATCAGATTAAAAATTTGCTCCATCCTTTTGCGGAGATTTTGGCGTGGCTTGAGCCGCTTAATAATCTTGAAGAACTCATCACGTATTTGCAGAGTTACCTGAATGATGAACTTCCAGTGAATATTGCAAAAGGAAATGTGATAAAAACCGGAATTTCCGAAGAACTCGATCACTTGCGAGGTTTGCAAAACAAAGGAAAAAATTTCCTCGACGAAATGTGCGAACGAGAAATCGAACGAACAGGAATATCAAGTTTGAAAATCAGTTTCAATGGTGTTTTTGGATATTTTATTGAAGTTCGGAATACGCATAAAGACAAAGTTCCGAGCGACTGGATCCGAAAACAAACTTTGGTGAATGCCGAAAGATACATCACCGAAGAACTGAAGGAATACGAAGACCAAATCCTTGGCGCTGAAGAAAAAATCTCAAAAATTGAGCACGAACTTTACCGAAAAGTTTGTGAAAATGTGATGATTTACATTGATGCCATTCAAGGAAATTCAAAAATTATCGCGGAACTCGATTGTGGCGTTGGTCTCTCTGAGTTAGCAGTTTCCGAAAGTTATACGAGACCAATTTTAAATGATTCTTACTCGATTGAATTGAAAGAAGCGCGACATCCGATTATTGAAAATGCGCTTCCATTAGGAGAAAAATATATTCCGAATGATTTGTTTCTGGATAAAGATTCGCAGCAGATTATTATGGTCACCGGACCGAATATGGCAGGTAAATCAGCGATTTTAAGACAAACTGCAATTATTTGTTTAATGGCACAAATCGGAAGTTTTGTCCCCTCGAAACATGCGGAAATCGGGATTCTCGATAAAATTTTTACGAGAGTTGGCGCTACGGATAATATTTCGGCCGGCGAATCTACTTTCATGGTCGAGATGAATGAGGCGGCGAATATTTTGAATAATATTTCTGAGCGAAGTTTGATTTTATTGGATGAAATTGGCCGCGGAACTTCCACTTACGACGGTGTTTCCATCGCTTGGGCGATCGCGGAATACCTGCATCAGCACCCAACTCAGGCGAAAAC